>NZ_JAHBDP010000081.1:0-60981 GCF_019956495.1 Pseudomonas sp. BF-B-26
CGCCTGGGTCAGCAACAACTGATAGCTCCCCAAATCCCGCCCTGCCCCGGCCTGCTCCAGAGTGGTCTGGGTGAAGTCATGGAATTTCACTTTGACGAACGGCTTGCCCGGTCGATAGCTGCTGTCGATTCGCGCCATGCGGCCAGCCAGGGTTTCCAGTAACTCGGGTAATTTATCAAGGCAGCTCACCAGATCCGGCAAGTCCACGTCGTAGGTGTTTTCGACACTGATTGACTGCCGACGACTGTCGTTGTGCACCAATCGGTCATCGATCCCACGGGCGAGGCTCCAGAGTCGCTCGCCGAAGCTGCCGAATTCGCGCACAAGCGCCAACTTGTCCCATTCACGCAGATGCGAGCAATCGACGATGCCAAGCCTGCCTAATTTGTCTGCGGTCACTTTGCCAACGCCGTGCAGCTTGCTCACCGGCAAACCACTGACAAAATCCTCGACCTGATCCGGCGTAATGACGAACAAGCCGTTGGGCTTCTTCCAGTCGCTGGCGATCTTGGCCAGAAACTTGTTCGGCGCAACGCCCGCCGAAACGGTGATGTGCAGTTGATTAGAGACGCGACGGCGAATGTCCTGGGCGATCCGCGTGGCGCTGCCACCGAAATGCGCGCTGTCAGACACGTCGAGGTAGGCCTCATCCAGGGAAAGCGGCTCGATCAAGTCGGTGTAATCGCGAAAGATCGTATGAATTTCCTTAGAGGCTTCTCTATAGGCATCCATGCGCGGCTTGACGATGGTCAGGTCCGGGCACAGCTTCAAGGCATGTCCGGAAGACATGGCCGAGCGCACCCCATAAGCCCGCGCCTCATAATTGCAGGTGGCGATCACTCCACGTCGATCCGCAGAACCGCCCACTGCCAGAGGCTTCCCGGCCAGGCGCGGGTCGTCACGCATCTCGATGGCGGCGTAGAAGCAGTCACAATCGACGTGGATGATTTTTCGCTGCGTCATATAAAAGCAGTGTTCATGGTGAAGAAATGGCGTACTGGCGAGTCAGATCGGCAGTATCTCACTGACACCTGTATATAGCACCAGTACTCTGAATGTTCTTTTCTACTTGTAGGAAAAGTGCCGATGAATTTATTTTCTTAATCGACAAGCTTCACCCGATAGAGCTTAAAGCCTTGCCACACCGACCTTACAGCCAATCACCCAGCCCTGTTTTCAAGCTAAGCGATTGAACGGGAAGAGGTTTTCTCTGGATTGAAGGTTGACAGCCTGCCGATCCTCTGTAGAATGCCGACACACAGACGCGGGATGGAGCAGTCTGGTAGCTCGTCGGGCTCATAACCCGAAGGTCGTCGGTTCAAATCCGGCTCCCGCAACCAAACATCAAGAAAGGCTACTCGAAAGAGTGGCCTTTTTTGTGCGCGCCTCTTTTGTAAAAGCGAGATAGCAAGAGCGGGCAACGGCTAACGGTGCAGGATTGAAAAATCGTTCTGATTCCGAAACTTAAGTCTCCCCCCATGACCGCTCACCGCTCATTTACGCTTATTTGACCCTATTCAGGATTAACGCTAGACACTCCGGCGTTCGTCTGTAGAATGCCGCCACACAGACGCGGGATGGAGCAGTCTGGTAGCTCGTCGGGCTCATAACCCGAAGGTCGTCGGTTCAAATCCGGCTCCCGCAACCAAACATCGAAAAAGGCTACTCGAAAGAGTGGCCTTTTTTGTGCGCGCCTCTTTTGTAAATCTGAGCATGGATACGAGCGGGTAACGGCTGACAGCGCGAAAATTAGAAATCGTTCTGATTCCGAAACTTAAGTCTCCCCCATGACCGTTCGCCGCTCATTTACGCTTATTTGACCCTATTCAGGATTAACGGTTGACACTCCAGCGTTCGCCTGTAGAATGCCGCCACACAGACGCGGGATGGAGCAGTCTGGTAGCTCGTCGGGCTCATAACCCGAAGGTCGTCGGTTCAAATCCGGCTCCCGCAACCAAACATCAAAAAAGGCTACTCGAAAGAGTGGCCTTTTTTGTATCCGTTGAAAAAGTCCTTTCGCAACAATGATCTGCCACTGTGTAGCGAGCCGTTCGGGTTCACCCATGCTCTGAGCCCAGACTATGCTGAGCCACAGACACAGAACCCTCTACGCCTGATGACGTACCATCGCCGATAGCCGGTGAGAGGCGTTAATATTTGTGATTATTTTTTTCTACAGGGATTGGTAACTTGGCTGGATACCCCCATCCTGTCGCGCACAATCCAAGAGGTGATTGATGCGCGCCAACTCGTCTGATTCACAAGACACCGTCACAGCGACACAACCGCTCAAGGCCGAGCGTGTGCGCTTGCTTGATCGAATCAGCAAATACCGTCAGCCCATCGGCCTGGCCGTCACTTTGCTGTTGTTCGCTATCGCGCTGATTGCCTGTCGCCACCTGCTGAGCGAACTCGATCTGTACGCTCTGCACGACTCGATTCTCGACGTTCCGAAACCGGCATTGTTGGGTGCGCTGGGCGCGACCGTGGTCGGCTTCATCATTCTGCTGGGCTACGAATGGTCGGCCAGCCGCTACGCGGGCGTGGCACTGGCGCCACGAATCCTGGCCCTGGGAGGCTTCACCGCCTTCGCCATCGGCAATGCAATCGGTCTTTCGATGCTCTCGGGGGGCTCGGTTCGTTACCGTTTATATGCACGCCATGGCCTGGGCGCTTCTGAAGTCGCTCACATGACGCTGTTCGCCAGCCTCTCGCTCGGCTGCGCCCTGCCCCCACTGGCAGCCCTCGCCACCCTCAGCAACCTGCCTGGCGCCTCTGCCGCCCTGGGCCTGTCCGAGATGTTGCTGGGTGTCATCGCCCTGGCCGTTTTGCTGCTCTTCAGCGTACTGGCCATCGGCATCTACCGCCGCCGCCTGCCAGAGCAACCTTACCCGGACAACCTGCTGGTCAAGGTCGGACGCCGCACCTTGCGCCTGCCGGGCCGACGCCTGACGTTCCTGCAACTGATCATCACGGCCCTGGACGTTGCCGCCGCGGCAACCGTGCTCTATCTGTTGCTGCCAGAAGCGCCGCCCTTCGGCGCATTCCTGCTGGTGTACCTGCTGGCCCTGGCCGCCGGAGTGCTCAGCCACGTTCCCGGCGGCGTCGGGGTATTCGAAGCGATTCTGCTGGCCGCCTTCTCCAACACCCTCGGCGCTGCGCCACTCGCTGCCGCCCTGCTGCTCTATCGCCTGATCTACGTGGTGTTGCCATTGCTGGTGGCCTGCGTATTCCTGCTGATCAACGAAGGGCAGCGCCTGTTTCAATCGCGCCAGTCCTTAAGGGTTGCATCCGGTCTGGCCGCGCCGATTCTGGCGGTGCTGGTGTTTCTGTCCGGCGTGGTGCTGCTGTTCTCCGGCGCCACCCCGGAAATCGATACACGCCTGGAACACATCGGCTTTCTGATCCCGCATCGACTGGTCGACGCTTCGCACTTCGGTGCCAGCCTGATCGGCGTGCTTTGCTTGCTGTTGGCTCAAGGGCTGCGCCGCCGCCTATCCGCCGCCTGGATGCTGACCACCATCTTGTTGCTGGTCGCTGCCCTGCTCTCTCTGCTCAAGGGCTTCGATTGGGAAGAAGCCTGCTTGCTGACGCTGACTGCGAGCTTGCTGGGGGTTTTCCGCAGCTCGTTCTATCGCCCCAGCCGCCTGACCGAGGTGCCGTTCTCGCCGCTGTATCTGGTGGCGAGCCTGTGCGTACTCGGGGCGTCGATCTGGCTGTTGCTGTTCGCCTATCAGGACGTCCCGTACAGTCATCAGCTCTGGTGGCAGTTCACCCTCGACGCCGATGCCCCGCGCGGCTTGCGCTCGCTGCTCGGCGCCGCGGTGCTGCTGGTGGTGGTGTCCCTGACTTGGCTGCTGCGCACCGCACGCCCGGTGATCCATCTGCCAACGGCCGATGAACTGGACCGCGCGGTAAAGATCCTGATGGCCTCCGCACAACCGGATGGAGGCCTCGCCCTGACCGGTGACAAGGCGTTGCTGTTTCATCCCAATGACGAGGCGTTCCTGATGTACGCGCGTCGTGGTCGCAGCCTGGTGGCCTTGTATGACCCGATCGGCCCGACCCAGCAACGGGCGGAAATGATCTGGCAGTTCCGCGACCTCTGCGACATCCACCACGCCCGCCCTGTGTTCTATCAAGTGCGCGCCGAGAACCTGCCGTACTACATGGACATCGGCCTGACCGCGATCAAACTCGGCGAAGAAGCCCGTGTCGATCTGCATCGCTTTGATCTCGAGGCCAAAGGCAAAGAGATGAAAGACCTGCGCTACACCTGGAACCGCGGCACTCGCGATGGCCTGTCGCTGGAGATCTTTGATCCAGGGCAAGCACCGATGGAAGAACTCAAGGTAATTTCAGATGCCTGGCTGACCGGCAAGAACGTGCGCGAGAAAGGCTTCTCCCTCGGTCGTTTCAGCGATGATTACCTCAAACATTTCCGCGTCGCGGTGATTCGTTTCGAAGGGCGCCCAGTGGCGTTCGCCAACCTGCTCGAGACTTATGGTCATGACCTGGCCAGCCTCGACCTGATGCGCGCGCACCCGGATGCCCCCAAGCTGACCATGGAGTTCATGATGGTCGGCCTGATTCAACATTATAAAAATCATGGATACGCACGCTTTAGCCTGGGCATGGTGCCGTTGTCGGGGTTGCAACCCCGTCGTGGAGCCCCCCTGACCCAGCGTCTGGGCTCGATGGTTTTCCGCCGTGGTGAGCAGCTCTACAACTTTCAAGGCTTGCGCCGTTTCAAAGACAAATTCCAGCCTGACTGGGAACCCCGTTATATGGCCGTGCCCGCCGGACTCGATCCGCTGGTTGCCCTGGCCGACACTGCTGCCCTGATTGCGGGCGGCTTGACTGGATTGGTGAAACGCTGATGATTCAACGCTCCCTGCGGTACGTACTGGCCACACTGGTAGTGCTGGCCCTGATTCTCGGTGGCGGCTACTGGTACCTGAAACGCCCGGCACCCGAACCGACCCTCGAACAGCTGACGCCGGCCGATGGCGCCGCGATGACCCGTGTCATCCCCGGCAACACGCCACGCGCCCAGGTGCTGGTGGCGGTCAATGAAGACCAGAAGCTCAGCAACAAACAGTTGATGACCTTGAGCCGCACCGGTTCGGCGCAGATTGTTCAGGTGATCCTGCCCAAAGACTGCCTGCTGCAAAGTCGCGCCCTGCAATCGGCCCTCAGAGAACTCAAAGGCCCGGCGACCCTGGTCAGCGGCATCGGCCCTGGTGCCGTGCTGGCGTGGCGCTGGTTGTCCGAGCAGAAGAACGACAAGGCTCAAGCCGTCTCGGTGGACCTGGCCCTGGAAAAACCAGGCTGCACCCACCTGCTACCGAAAAGCGCCGCTCACGGGCACTGGCTGGTGGCCTGGAACGACAACCCGGACGACACCAGCGCCGGCTTCGTGCGCGACCAACCCAACGCCGAAACCAGCATCAGCGACTACGACATCAACCTGCCGCAAGTGCTGAACAACGAACTGCGCAAGATCCTCGTTGGCGGCGATAAAGCCGCCGGCGGCCTGCAGATCCCGGTCGTCGAAGTGCCCGCCGGCCAAGCCAAGGACACCGTGACCCTGTTCCTGTCCGGTGACGGTGGCTGGCGCGACCTTGACCGCGACGTAGCGGGCGAGATGGCGAAGATCGGCTACCCGGTCGTCGGCATCGACACCCTGCGCTACTACTGGCAACACAAGAGCCCGGAGCAAAGCGCCCTGGACCTCGCCGAACTGATGCAGCACTACCGGCAGAAATGGGGCACCAAGCGCTTCATCCTGACCGGTTACTCGTTCGGCGCCGACGTCCTGCCGGCGATCTACAACCGCCTGGAGCCATCGGAGCAGCAACGCGTCGACGCAATTATCCTGCTGGCCTTCGCCCGCACCGGCAGCTTCGAAATCGAAGTCGAAGGCTGGCTCGGCAACGCCGGCAAAGAAGCCGCCACCGGCCCGGAAATGGCCAAGCTGCCGCCGGAGAAAGTGGTGTGCATCTACGGTGAAGAGGAAGTCGACGAGAGCGGCTGTACCGACAAGACTGCGGTTGGAGAGGCGATGAAACTGCCTGGCGGTCATCACTTCGACGAGAACTACCCGAAACTGGCGCAGCGGTTGGTGGACATCATTGAGAAGCGCCAAGCGAAGGAAACGGCGGCTCAGGAGTGATCTGAGTCCCGCCTATGAAAAAGCCCCCGCAACCTTAAGGTTGCGGGGGCTTTTTTACATGAACAAACATGAAGCGCTACCAGCGAGCCTGACTTCATGTAGATGCTCTGTGATTCCAAGGCTAAAGCTGAACATCTATCCACGTTACGTCGTCTTCAACAGCGATAAAGTCGCTATCTGGAGCAGCCAGCAAGCTGCTTTGCTGAGACTTCGTTAACTCCGCCCAGAAGCCATCGGTTACGAATACCAGTCGCTCGCCGACGGTCAATGGGTGAAAGACAAAGTCAGGGTCTGGGGCACGATTAACCTTCAGGCATCGGGTTACCCTGTTTCGAGCCGGATCTTGCGCCAGCTCGCAGTGCGAACGGTCGCGCCTCCAATTGGCCTTGCAGTGGGGCGGCGTAATCCACTCGATCGTGCCTGCCGGTGTCACTACACCGCACGAACAGTCACCCTCATACGCAAGCGTGAGCTTCCCATGAGCAGCGAAACCGATCAGGTAACATGTGGTCCCTGTCTGGTCCGCATACAAAGTGGGGTGAAGCTCGGCCAGCACTGAACCAAGTACTTGCTCAACTGCTCCATGCTCAGTGATATCACCCTCCCGATCCATGTGTTTCGGGTAGGCCGCTAAAACACCTCTTACGAAACATTCAGCCAGTTGGCCACTGCCGGGCTTCGACGTACCGTCCGTGATGACGAACAGCCCTCTGTCGCCGTCGCACAGCGCTCCAGCACAGTCATGATTGGCTTTCCTGTTCCGTCCGATGACTGACCTGCTCGTGTATCTCATGCGCTGCCCAGATCCTTCATGCGCATGTGGATGATTCGCCCTCTACCTGGATTCGCCTGCACCGAGCCCGAGCTTTCAATCACGTAGTCGATACCACTGAGCGCCGTGAGCTTTCGAATTCCAGTCGTAATGAAGCCCTTGAGCTCAGGCTCAGCCTGGCGAACTTCTTCCAAAAGTTCTGTACGACCATCAATCAAGATAATGATGTCTTCGACGTCTTTGTGGTACGGATCACCCTCACCGCGACCGCTAAAGGCCTCTAGCTTCGTCGCAAGAAAGTAGGTCGGTTTAAATATCTGGATGACCGTACCGCTGGGCAACGTAAATTTATCAGCCCTCGACAGCCCCTCCACGAACCAACGATTGGCATATCCGAGAACTGCAGGATCAGAAGGCATCACATCAACGACGACGTCGTTGAAGCGGAAACGACAGTTAACTTCATCCTCACCGGTGATCTTGAAGTTCTTGGCCGCCAGCCTTTCTGTGAGGCGTTGCCAGGCGCTAATACCTGCCAGTTCGATCACCAAGTCAACATCATCGGTGAAACGAATGTCGTCCAGCACTGAAGCGTCAGTAACCAGCATGGCCGTGGTGCAACCGCCGACGAAGGCAACCTCAGCGAGAAACTCCTCCCCCAAGCCGTCTGCAACAAACTCTATGAGCTCATAGTTGTGATCAGCATTTGATGACATGTTATTTCAGCCCCATCCCTGCTTTTAGAATGCCAACCGCCACACCACACTCTCGCGGGCCGCCAAGACGGATC
This sequence comes from Pseudomonas sp. BF-B-26, assembly GCF_019956495.1. Classification (NCBI taxonomy): domain Bacteria; kingdom Pseudomonadati; phylum Pseudomonadota; class Gammaproteobacteria; order Pseudomonadales; family Pseudomonadaceae; genus Pseudomonas; species Pseudomonas sp. BF-B-26. The sequence goes on from NZ_JAHBDP010000081.1 coordinate 7,738, forward strand.
GCATCAACAAGCGCTAGATAGTGATAAAGGATTCTGTCCTTCTTCACCGCTTCCGGCACAGTTTTGTAGAGCGGCTCTATCGCCTGACCACGCTCAGTTCCGAGTGCATCAGGCCAAACCGGAATCAGCCCGCCAGCGCTCTTGATGCTTTTGGACAGCGCGGGTGCGGCGAAGCCGGTTGGAATACCGCGAACCATTGCGCCCGGCTTCACGGGGAAAAAGTATTTCAGAGCGTGCTCGGTGATTTTCAGCAGCTCTCGCCGATTAACTTTCGCAAGCCCGGTGTCGTAGTCATTGGTCAGCAATCCAGACTCGCGACATCTTGCCATGGAGTTGGAAATCTCACTTTTGCTTAGCCCAAGAGACGCTGACAACGCACGCAACGAGTAAGCTTCACTCCAGCCCGTCAGCGACGCAGAAGGGACGGATTCCGACCACCCCTCCCATCCATCCTCCTCGCCCAAGGGTGAGTCGAACTCCCGGCGGTGGAATACCACGTCTTCACCACCAGTAAGGTAGGTGGCTAGCGACTCCCCCACTCGCCCCCCTGCCGGCATTCGATTTATCTGCTGGGGCTTCAACAATTCCTCAACCCTGTTCGAATTCGACTCAGATTCCATCTTCCCAAAGAGGTTTTCTTCCTGGGCGTGCAGGCTGGCCATCTTGAACAAAAGCAAAACATCTTGACTCTTCATGAAGCTAGAAACTCCAAGTGTCCACATTCCATAAAACGTGGACACTTGTCTCATTGAAAATGTCGAACCGTCAAGCCCTTCCGATACATATCAGGTTTCACTGAGAAACCTGCCCCGCCGCGTTTAGTTTTGTTTACTTCAAGGTGTCGCAATATCGGATGACACCCGCAGACCTTGTAGGCAAACTCCGAATCTCGCGTTTGGGCACTTTGATGCCTTGTTGCGCTTTTCTTCGACGGGATACTCTCCGGCCGTCGCTGACCATTCAGCGATCGGGTGTGGTAACCCGGCGAAACCAGCGCAACAGCGCCTTCATCCCGAACACAGGCATTTTTATGTCTGCGATTTCGAGTTATGGCGGCTGTGCGTGGGACGCCCTCGGGCGTGCCGGTTTCCTTGGTTCCCGGTTTACCACCCTGCGTACAGCTGCCTCCCTTTCGTGTGGTAACGAAAATGGCAGCTCCTTGAACCCAGGAGAAAAACCATGACCAAAACAAATCCGTCAGAACCTGACGAACTGAAAACCATCGGCTTCACCCCCCTCATCTACTGCTCCAACAAAGCGCTGTTCCATGTCAGTCACGGCGTTCCCCTCGGCGATGCGCTAGCCATGGCTTCTGATTTTCTGTTCCTTGCCAAGGAGCTGACTAAAGACGCTGCCTACGCCCGAGACACCGACCGACATGCCTGGGCCGCGCATTATCTGACTGCAATGAGCAAGGCCGTGATTGATGATGTGGTGAAGGTACTGACGCCGCCACCGCCACCTGCCCGGACAAAAGCTGAATCTAAAAAATAGCGGCCTGAACGCGCATTGCCTTCAGGGAAATGCGCCGCCCACAAAAAAGCCCCCGCTGCCTTCATGGCAACGGGGGCTTTTTGTTGTGGGTTACATCTCTACCTGCGTCCCCAGTTCAATTACCCGGTTCAGCGGCAGATTGAAGAAGCGCAAATTGCCGTTGGCGTTCTGCAACATGAAGGCGAACAACCCCTCACGCCAGCGGGCCATGCCTTCGAGTTTGGAAGCGATCACCGTCTCGCGGCTGAGGAAGTAAGTGGTGCGCATCGGACTGAAGTCCAGGTCTTCGAGATGACACAGTTTCAGCGCTTGAGGCACATCCGGCTCGTCGACGAAGCCAAAGTGCAGGATTACCCGGAAGAAACCTTCGCCGTAGGAATCGACCTCGAAACGCCGTGATGCCGGCACCCGCGGGATGTCTTCGTACACCACCGTCAGCAGCACCACTTGCTCGTGCAGCACCTGGTTATGCAGCAGGTTGTGCAACAGCGCATGGGGTACAGCGTCCGGGCGCGCGGTCAGAAACACGGCGGTGCCCTGAACGCGATGCGGCGGTTGCACGGCGATGCTGCTGATGAAAATCGGCAGCGGCAATCCACCTTCGTCGAGACGATCGACCAGCAGTTGCTTGCCGCGTTTCCAGGTGGTCATCAGGACAAACAGCACGATACCGGCGATCACCGGGAATGCACCACCCTGAACGATTTTCGGCACGTTGGCGGCGAAGTACAGGCCGTCCACCAACAGGAAGCCGAACAGCAATGGAACCGCGAGGATCGGCGGCCATTTCCACAGCAGCAATATCACCGCCGCCACCAGAATGGTGGTCATCAGCATGGTGCCAGTCACCGCCACACCATAGGCCGAGGCCAGCGCGCCGGAGGACTCGAAGCCCAGCACCAACAGGATGACGCCGACCATCAGCGCCCAGTTCACCGCGCCGATGTAGATCTGGCCTTGTTCGGCGCTGGAGGTGTGGCGAATGTGCATGCGCGGAATGTAACCGAGCTGGATCGCCTGACGGGTCAGAGAGAACGCACCGGAAATCACCGCCTGGGAGGCGATCACGGTGGCAAGGGTCGACAACCCCACCAATGGAATCAGCGCCCAGCTCGGTGCCAACAGGTAGAACGGGTTACGAGCGGCTTCCGGGTCACCGAGCAGCAGCGCCCCTTGGCCGAAGTAGTTCAGCACCAGTGCCGGCAGCACAAGGATGAACCATGCGCGAGCGATCGGCTTGCGACCGAAGTGGCCCATGTCGGCGTACAGCGCTTCGGCACCGGTCAACGCCAGCACCACCGCGCCGAGGATCGCCACACCCATGCCCGGATGCTGGGTGAAGAAGCGCACGCCCCACACCGGGTTCAACGCTTTCAACACTTCCGGGTGCTGCATGATGCCGTAGGCGCCCAGCGCCCCCAGTACCAAGAACCAGGTGACCATGATTGGGCCGAACAGGATGCCGATCCGCGCGGTACCGTGACTCTGAATCAGGAACAGCGCCACCAGCACGACCAACGACAACGGGACGACCCAATGGTCAATGCCCTCGAATGCCAGTCCCAGGCCCTCAATCGCCGAGAGCACAGAGATCGCCGGCGTGATCATGCTGTCGCCGTAGAACAACGCCGCGCCGATCAGCCCGCAGACCACCAGCAAACTACGCAACTTCGGATGCCCCGCCGCCGCCCGCCGAGCGAGGGCGGTCAAGGCCATGATCCCGCCTTCGCCCTGGTTGTCGGCGCGCAACACGAACATCATGTACTTGATCGACACAACCCAGATCAGCGACCAGAAGATCAGCGCCAGGATGCCCAACACGCCGTCATGATTGACAGGCACGCCATAGCCACCGGAAAACACTTCTTTGAGGGTGTACAGCGGGCTCGTGCCGATATCGCCATAAACCACCCCAACCGCCGCGACCAGCATGCCGATCGGTTTTGCCGCCGAATGCTCAGCGCCCGCCGCCTGACTACTTGCCTGCCCCATCCAAAACTCCTACTACCCAGATCCGGACTTCTTATAAGAAGCACTATGCTTTGCCGTGCAGCATGCACCGTTTTACTTAAGGTTACAGACGATTTATTGACTGTAAAAATTCGGTAAAGCGTAACGGCGCGAAGCATAGCGCAGCACTCGTCGTATTTCCCTGCATAAAGCTGGTCAAGTGCGCCTCTCATCGCTAGAATTGCGCACTTTTTGATCAGAGGCACGCCAAGTGCCCGTCTGTCGCCTTGCCGTCTTCGGCTGGAGGCGTCACAAATACCGAGGTTAGACATGTCCACCACTCCTGCGCCGGCCAATCCAAAGGTTGGCTTCGTATCCCTGGGTTGCCCCAAAGCACTGGTCGACTCCGAGCGCATCCTTACCCAGCTGCGCATGGAAGGCTATGACGTTGTGTCCACTTACGAGGACGCCGATGTCGTGGTGGTCAACACCTGCGGCTTCATCGACTCGGCCAAGGCTGAATCTTTGGAAGTGATCGGCGAAGCCATCAAGGAAAACGGCAAGGTCATCGTGACCGGCTGCATGGGCGTCGAAGAAGGCAACATTCGCAAGGTGCACCCAAGCGTGTTGGCCGTGACCGGTCCGCAGCAGTACGAGCAGGTGGTCAACGCCGTGCACGACGCCGTGCCGCCGCGCCAGGATCACAACCCACTGATCGACCTGGTGCCGCCGCAAGGCATCAAGCTGACCCCGCGCCACTACGCCTACCTGAAGATTTCCGAAGGCTGCAACCACAGCTGCAGCTTCTGCATCATCCCGTCGATGCGCGGCAAACTGGTCAGCCGCCCGGTCGGTGATGTACTGGACGAGGCTCAGCGCCTGGTCAAGGCCGGCGTCAAAGAGCTGCTGGTGATTTCGCAAGACACCAGCGCTTACGGCGTCGACGTGAAATACCGCACCGGTTTCTGGAACGGCGCGCCGGTGAAAACCCGCATGACCGAACTCTGTGAAGCCTTGAGCACCCTCGGCGTCTGGGTTCGTCTGCACTACGTTTACCCGTACCCGCACGTCGACGAGCTGATTCCGCTGATGGCCGCCGGGAAAATCCTGCCGTACCTGGACATCCCGTTCCAGCACGCCAGCCCGAAAATCCTGAAAGCGATGAAACGCCCGGCCTTCGAAGACAAGACCCTGGCGCGTATCAAGAACTGGCGCGAAATCTGCCCGGACCTGATCATCCGTTCGACCTTCATCGTCGGCTTCCCCGGCGAAACCGAAGAAGACTTCCAGTACCTGCTGAACTGGCTGACCGAAGCGCAGCTCGATCGCGTCGGCTGCTTCCAGTATTCGCCGGTCGAAGGCGCACCGGCCAACCTGCTGGACGCGGCCATCGTGCCGGACGACGTCAAGCAAGACCGCTGGGACCGCTTCATGGCGCACCAGCAAGCCATCAGCTCGGCACGCCTGCAAATGCGCGTCGGCCGTGAAATCGAAGTGCTGGTCGATGAAGTCGACGAGCAAGGCGCGGTTGGCCGCTGCTTCTTCGATGCTCCGGAAATCGACGGCAACGTGTTCATCGACAACGGCAGCAACCTGAAACCAGGCGATAAAGTCTGGTGCAAAGTGACTGACGCCGACGAATACGACCTGTGGGCTGAACAGATCTAAACGCAAAAAATACGAAAAGCCCCGCTCTCTTGACGAGATGCGGGGCTTTTTTACGTCTATCGTTTTGTGAGGAAAGGATTCTCGACATTCACAGGAAAAGGGGCAGCCGGCCATGCGCCAACATTCGGTCATCCACACGCCGAAACAGAGCGACTACGAAGAGCTCACTCAGGTCTGGGAAGCCTCGGTGCGCGCCACCCATGACTTTCTGCCGGACAGCTACATCGAATTGTTGAAGAACCTGGTGCTGACGCGCTACCTCGATGCGGTGATGCTGATCTGCACCAAAGACCCGCGCCAGCGCATCACCGGGTTCGCCGGGGTTGCGGCGGGCAAGATCGAAATGCTCTTCATCGACCCGGCTCACCGCGGCCAGGGCCTGGGCAAGCAATTACTGCGCTATGCGATGGAACATTTGAACGCCGATGAACTGGACGTCAATGAGCAGAATCCGCAGGCCTTGGGCTTTTACTTCAAACAGGGCTTCGAGGTGATCGGCCGTTCGGAAGTCGATGGCATGGGGCAGCCTTATCCGTTGCTGCATATGCGTTTGCGTCAGGCACAACAACGTACGCGCAACGGCTGACACACAGAACAACTGTGGGAGCGGGCTTGCTCGCGAATGCGGTGGGTCATTCAGCAGAGAAATTGACTGATCTACCGCTTTCGCGAGCAAGCCCGCTCCCACAAAAAGCCACACGGCGCAAATGGAGCCGGGATTAACCGGCGCCAGGCAGGTACAATGCCCACCCCTTTTTTGTTACGGCCCTGTCATGACTGACCCGATTCGTCTCTCCAAACGCCTCATCGAACTCGTCGGCTGTTCCCGTCGGGAGGCTGAGCTGTTCATCGAGGGCGGCTGGGTCACCGTGGACGGTGAAGTCATCGACGAGCCGCAGTTCAAGGTCGAGAACCAGAAAGTCGAGCTTGATCCCGAAGCCAAGGCCACTGCGCCGGATCCGGTGACCATCCTGTTCAACGTACCTGCGGGCATGGATGCGGAAACGGCCATGGCAACGATCAGCGCCGAGACCTTGAGCGAAGAACACCGCTTCAGCAAACGTCCGCTCAAGGGCCACTTCCTGCGCCTGACCGCCAGCACCGACCTGCAGGCCAACGCCAGCGGTCTTTTGGTGTTCACCCAGGACTGGAAGATCCTGCGCAAACTCACGGCCGACTCCGCCAAGATCGAGCAAGAGTATGTGGTCGAAGTTGAAGGCGACATGGTGGCTCACGGCCTCAACCGCCTGAACCACGGCCTGACCTATAAGGGCAAGGAACTGCCGCCGGTCAAAGCCAGCTGGCAGAACGAAAACCGCCTGCGTTTTGCGATGAAGAACCCACAACCGGGCGTCATCGCCCTGTTCTGCCAGGCCGTCGGCCTGAAGGTTGTCGCCATCCGCCGCATCCGCATTGGCGGCGTGTCCATTGGCAAAGTGCCGTTGGGGCAATGGCGTTACCTGTCCGGCAAAGAGAAGTTCTAAGACTTTTCACGCCGCCATACATTTTGGCGCCGCTGTTTATGCGGCGCCCACTGCTGAATATCAGGACTGCACACCATGATTCATAACGACGTACTGCGCAGCGTGCGCTACATGCTCGACATCAGCGACAAGAAAGTCATCGAGATCATCAAGCTCGGCGGCATGGACGTGGCCCTGGAAGACCTGGTGACGTACCTCGACAAGAAAGAGGAAGACGAGGAAGGCTTCGTACGCTGCCCGGATGAAGTCATTGCGCATTTCCTCGATGGCCTGGTGATTTTCAAGCGTGGCAAGGACGAAAGCCGTCCACCACAGCCGATCGAAGTACCGGTGACCAACAACATCATCCTGAAGAAACTGCGTGTGGCTTTCGAACTGAAAGAAGACGACATGCACGCCATCCTCAAGGCTTCCGAGTTCCCGGTGTCCAAGCCTGAGCTGAGCGCGCTGTTTCGCAAGTTCGGCCACACCAACTATCGCCCGTGCGGCGACCAGTTGCTGCGCAACTTCCTCAAGGGCCTGACCCTGCGCGTGCGTCCGCAGTAAATCGTCCCACCCTCTGTAGGAGCAAAGCTTGCTCGCGATAGCGTTTTCGAGATCGCCATCGCCAGCAAGCTGTGCTCCTACAAGGGACGGCGTCGCAAAGCTGTATAGCGCTTCATTCCTCGCAAAAATAGTGGCTCCGCTTCCGGCGGCTGACGACTAGGGTGTATTGACCCTCAGCTCTCAGGATTCGCCATGCACCCGTACTTTTCCCTGCAAGGCCGCACCGCCCTGGTGACCGGCGGCACCCGTGGTATCGGCAAAATGATCGCCAAGGCTTATGTCGAGGCCGGCGCCACCGTGTACGTCTGCGCCCGGGATGCCGAAGCCTGTCAGCAAACGGCTGATGAATTGAGCGCATTCGGTCGTTGCCACGCAGTGGCGGCCAACCTGGCCACCGAAGAAGGCGTGCTTCAACTGGCTACGCGACTGGGCGAACAGATCACTCATCTGGATATTCTGGTGAACAATGCCGGCACCACGTGGGGCGCGCCGCTGGAGAGCTACCCAGTCAAGGGCTGGGAAAAGGTCATGCAGCTGAACGTGACCTCGGTGTTCAACTGCATTCAGCAGTTTTTGCCACTGCTGCGCAACGCCGGTTCGGCAGCGAATCCTGCGCGAATTATCAATATCGGTTCAGTGGCGGGCATTTCGTCCTTCGGCGAGCAGGCTTATGCCTACGGGCCGAGTAAAGCGGCCCTGCATCAACTGTCGCGGATTCTCGCGCGGGAGCTGGTGAGCCAGCACATCAACGTCAACGTCATCGCGCCGGGGCGTTTTCCGAGCAAGATGACTCAGCACATCGGCAATGATGAGCAGGCGCTGGCCGACGACACGGCGTTGATTCCAATGAAACGCTGGGGCCGGGAGGAAGAGATGGCGGCGCTGGCGATCAGTCTGGCGAGTACGGCTGGGGCGTATATGACTGGGAATATTATTCCTTTGGATGGTGGGTTCAGCCTTTAATCCGTGGTGCGGCCTTCGCGAGCAAGCCCGCTCCCACACTGGATCTCCTGTGGCCGCGCCATTTGTGGCCAGCATCAATCCAGTGTGGGAGCGGGCTTGCTCGCGAAGGCGACCTGTCAGTCACCGCAGACCCGAGGATCAATCGGGTATCATGCCCACCCTCACCCCGCCTCGACCCCAGACCATGACCTACAGCGTTTCCCCCATCGGCTTCGTGCGCTCCTGTTTCAAGGAGAAGTTCGCCATTCCGCGCCAGCCACAACTGGCCCCGGCCGCTCGCGGCGTGCTGGAACTGGTGGCGCCGTTCGATCAGGGCGATGCGGTGCAAGGTCTGGAACAGGTCAGCCACGTGTGGCTGCTGTTCCTGTTTCACCAGGCCCTGGAAGAAAAGCCACGACTGAAAGTGCGCCCTCCTCGTCTCGGCGGTAACAAATCCATGGGTGTGTTCGCCACCCGCGCGACGCATCGACCCAATGGCATCGGCCAATCCGTGGTGAAGCTGGACAAGGTTGAAGCCAATCGCCTGTGGATATCCGGCATTGACCTGCTGGACGGCACGCCGATTCTCGACATCAAACCCTACGTACCTTACGCCGATATCATCGATACAGCCTCCAACCGCATCGCCAGCGCTGCGCCGCAGCTGATTCCCGTGCAGTGGGCGGATTCAGCGCTGCAACAGGCTCACGGCCATGCTCAGCGCCTCGAAGAACCGTTAGTGGAGCTGATCGAGCAATGTCTGGCACAAGACCCACGTCCGGCGTACCAGATTCCTACACCCGAACGGGAATACGGCGCGCAGTTCTGGGACCTGGATGTGCGATGGCATTACCCCACGCCTGACCTGATCCGCGTTCTCGAAGTCATTCCCGCGAACGTCTGAACGCCAATAACGAAAAAGCCCGCGCTGCCTTTACAGGCAACGCGGGCTTTTTTTGGTCACCACCAAACCAATGTGGGAGCGAGCCTGCTCGCAATGGCGGCGTAACATTCAACGATGACGTTGACTGACGGTCCGCTATCGCGAGCAGGCTCACTCCCACAGGCAGAGCAGTGCAGCGGCTTATTACTTCTCGACGAACGCTCGCTCGATCAGGTAATCACCCGGCTCGCGCATCCGCGGCGACACTTTCAGGCCGAAGCTGTTCAACACTTCGCTGGTCTCGTCGAGCATGCTCGGGCTGCCGCACAGCATGGCGCGGTCGTCTTGCGGGTTGATCGGTGGCAGACCGATGTCGCTGAACAGCTTGCCGCTACGCATCAGGTCGGTCAGGCGACCTTCGTTCTCGAACGGCTCGCGGGTGACGGTCGGGTAGTAGATCAACTTGTCACGCAGGGCCTCGCCGAAGAACTCGTTCTGCGGCAAGTGCTCGGTGATGAACTCGCGGTAAGCGACTTCGTTGACGTAACGTACGCCGTGGCACAGGATCACTTTTTCGAAACGCTCGTAGGTTTCCGGGTCCTGGATGACGCTCATGAACGGCGCCAGACCGGTACCGGTGCTGAGCAGGTACAAATGTTTGCCAGGCTTCAAGTCATCCAGCACCAGCGTGCCGGTAGGCTTCTTGCTGATGATGATCTCGTCGCCTTCCTTCAGATGCTGCAGCTGGGAAGTCAGCGGGCCATCAGGCACCTTGATGCTGAAGAACTCGAGATGCTCTTCCCAGTTCGGGCTGGCAATCGAGTAAGCGCGCATGAGCGGCCGGCCGTTGGGCTGTTGCAGGCCGATCATCACGAACTGACCGTTCTCGAAGCGCAGGCCCGGATCACGGGTGCACTTGAAGCTGAACAGAGTGTCGTTCCAGTGATGAACACTGAGGACACGCTCGTGGTTCATGTTGCTCATGTACGTGGGACTCCTGGAGATTTGGTCTGCGCGTGCTCTGCGCCTGCTCTGCAAAAAATGAGCTGCTGTGCGCAATTGCATCGCATTCTAATGGCAGCGACAATATCTGTTAACTGGATTATTAAGATAAGGGTTATCGGTTATATCGATATGCGATTTACTCTCCGTCAACTTCAAGTATTCGTCGCCGTCGCCCAGCAGGAAAGCGTATCCCGTGCTGCGGGTCTGCTCAACCTCTCGCAATCGGCGGCGAGCACCTCGATCACCGAGCTAGAGCGTCAGTCCAGCTGTCAGCTGTTCGATCGCGCCGGCAAACGGCTGAGCCTCAACGCCCTCGGCAAACAGCTGTTGCCGCAAGCGGTGGCGCTGCTCGACCAGTCCAAAGAAATCGAAGACTTGCTCAATGGCAAGTCAGGATTCGGTTCTCTGGCGGTCGGCGCGACCCTGACCATCGGCAACTACCTGGCCACCTTGCTGATCGGCAGCTTCATGCAGCGCCATCCGGAAAGCCAGGTGAAGCTGCACGTACAGAACACTGCCAACATTGTGCAGCAAGTTGCCCACTATGAAATTGATCTGGGTCTAATCGAAGGCGACTGCAGTCATCCGGACATCGAAGTGCAGAGCTGGGTCGAGGATGAGCTGGTGGTGTTCTGTGCGCCCCAGCATCCACTGGCCAAGCGCGGCACAGCGACCATGGAAGAGCTGACCCACGAGGCCTGGATTCTGCGGGAACAGGGCTCCGGCACGCGACTGACCTTTGACCAGGCCATGCGTCACCATCGCAGCTCGCTGAATATCCGGCTGGAACTGGAACACACCGAAGCGATCAAGCGTGCGGTGGAGTCCGGGTTGGGGATTGGCTGCATTTCTCGCCTGGCACTGCGCGATGCATTCCGTCGCGGCAGCCTGGTGCCGGTGGAGACGCCAGATCTGGACCTGGCGCGGCAGTTCTATTTCATCTGGCACAAACAGAAATATCAGACGTCGGCGATGCGTGAATTCCTCGACCTGTGCCGCGCTTTCACCGCTGGGGTTCAGCGCAGCGACGAGATCGTTCTGCCCACCATCGCTTAGAGCAGGATGACCGCCCAGACCAGCGCGATCATGCTCAAGGCTACGAGCTGAGCGGCGCTGCCCATGTCCTTGGCGTTCTTGGACAATGGGTGCAATTCAAGGGAAATACGGTCGATGGCCGCTTCCACCGCCGAATTGAGCAATTCGACAATCAACGCCAACAGGCAGACTGCAATCAGCAACGCCTGCTCGACGCGACTGACGTTCAGGAAGAACGACAGCGGGATCAATATGACGTTGAGCAGCACCAGTTGCCGAAAGGCCGCTTCGCCGGTGAAGGCTGCGCGCAGACCGTCCAGCGAATAACCGGAAGCGTTGAGGATGCGTTTGAGGCCGGTTTGGCCTTTGAAAGGTGACATAAAGTAGGCAACTGACCAAAAAGGAAGTGGGAAAGCTAGATTAAGCACAGTCAAAAAAGCGTGAACGCGTCGCGCCTGGTTAGTTCGAAATTGACTCAAGTTGTTGCAGAAGCAACGCCGCCTGGGTCCGGGTCCGCACATTCAGCTTGCGAAAAATCGCCGTCACGTGGGCCTTGATCGTCGCTTCGGAAACGCTCAGCTCGTAGGCAATCTGCTTGTTCAATAAGCCTTCACAGACCATGGTCAGAACACGAAACTGCTGCGGCGTCAGGCTCGCAAGGCCCTCGCTGGCGGCCTTGGCTTCGGCGGAAACGCTGACCGCCTCAAACGCCTGGGGCGGCCAGAACACATCACCATCGAGCACCGCGCGTACGGCTTTCTGGATGACGCTCAGATCACTGGATTTTGGGATGAAGCCGCTGGCGCCGAATTCACGGGACTTCACCATGATCGAGGCTTCTTCCTGGGCCGATACCATGACCACCGGAATCTGCGGATACTGACCGCGCAACAGCACTAGCCCTGAAAAACCGTAGGCCCCCGGCATGTTCAGGTCCAGCAGCACCAGATCCCAGTCGGACTTCTCGTCCAGACGGGTTTCCAGCTCGGCAATGCTTGCCACTTCCACCAGACGGACTTCCGGGCCCAGGCCCAGGGTCAACGCTTGATGCAGGGCGCTACGAAAAAGAGGGTGGTCATCGGCAATCAGGATTTCGTATGTGGCCATTTTTCAAATGATCCTGTTTTTCAAACAACTCGAGGTACAGCCACGGAGCTGTACCAACAGGGCACGTTCAACGCCAATCACGTGGCTATCCACGTAAAGAATACGGCGTATCAAACTTTGGCCGCGCCCTAATCGGCGCCAAGCATGCCCAGCGAAGCCGGGGTGGTCAAGGTGCATGGCCAGTACAGTTCTTTGCAGTATGGGCGACAATCAGCGCGTGACAGGTGCGCCGTTTTACACAAAAGGCATCAGTTCGGCGTGTGCCGGTGTTGAAACATCCATTTCAAGCTGATGTTTGGCATCAAGGTAATGTTGGCTGAACACGTCAAAATAAGCGTCCAGTGCCGACGCTGCCTCGGTATCACCCGCCAGATCGAGACACAGCGCCGCCACTTCGGCTGTGCATAAATGCTCGCTGCGGGTCGATCGACGCAACCTGTACCGCGACAACTTCTCGGGCAACAGGCTCAGGATCGGCAGCCGATCAAAGTAGGGGCTTTTGCGGAAAATCTTCCGGGCTTCTGTCCAGGTGGCATCCAGCAGAATGAACAGCGGACGCTTCGAACTATCGGCATCAACGCTGTTTGTGACACGCTCGGGTTCGACGTACTCACCCGGAAACACCAGGTACGGCTGCCATTGCGGATCGGCCAGCAGCGCCCGCAGTTGCTCATCAACTTCCGTACGCGACCAGATGAACGCATGGTTGTCGCGCACCACATCGGCGATCAGCCAACCGGTGTTGCTCGGTTTGAACACTTCCTTGTTGGTCATGATCAGGCACACGCCAGAGCGGGCCTCCACCTGCGGGCGCCAGGCGCACAGGCAGTGGCTCTCGATCACACGGCAGGCTCGGCAACGCGGCGCCCTCCAGCCTCGGGCCTGAATCGGCTTGATGCCCTCTTCCTCTCGCTCATCGCGCAAGCGGGCTACTGCGTTTGCAGCAAAGCGTGGGATTGCAGGGTTCATCGCAGGCAACGCCGGCAGGGGAAGAAAATCGACACGAAAAACACTCGGCAGGGCAGAAAGTGGCGGCAGTTTATCAGAGCAGCCGGCGCAAGCCTGTACCGTCCAGGCCTCGTCCCCTATAATTCGCCGCCACTGAACGCACAGTCATGTGACGGGTCGAACCACCAGTCACTGAACCAGGAGAGTTTCATGCTGCGCCTTATCGTTCCCACCGCTGCCATTTTGCTGGCGTCGTCCTTCAGCGCTCAGGCTGCTTCCTTGAGTGAGCAGAATCTCAACAGAGAGCTGCGAAACGTCGCCATACAAAGCAGTGTTGGTACTCCACGGGCGATCAACGAAGACATTCTTGATCAGGGCTACACCGTCGAAGGCAACACGCTGATCAACCATTTGAGCGTGCAAAGCAGCCACGCCAACAAGATGCGTGCCGACCCGAAAGCCGTGTATTTCCAGCTTGGCGCCTCTGTATGCAACAACCCATCGTTCCGCAAACTGATGGCCAAGGGCGCGGTCATGCGTTACGACTTCACTGAGGTGAAGACCAACCGCTCAGTCGGCTCCGCCAGTTATCAGGAATCGGACTGCCCGAAAGCGGCTCCGACCAAGAAGAAGTAATCAACGGGAATTGGCGCGCCGCTGTTCATCCTCGGCGCGCAGTTCTGCCAACAGCGCTTGCAAATAACGCGAGCGTCGGTCGGCACCCTCCAAACGCCGGCAGCACTCTTCTTCGAGACTCAAATGATTAGCCTCGGCGGATGATTTCAGTAATCGATACAGTTGCGTATCGATCTCCAGAATAACTCTGGCCATACCTTCCCGCCTCCCTGCACCTCGCCCTTACTTGAGCGATAAATTCCTTGAACCGCTTGTAACGTGCGTCCTGCCTTTGACGCAAAGTTGTCGTGTCGTGCCTGTAATTTAGTAAATCAGACTGTCGGACTCTCGCCTTGCGTTCAGACGAGCGGTGAAAGCACCTTGCAAATCGACAATAAGCGGTTGCCAGGAAAGACTTTGCAGCGCAATGATCAAGTCAGCGAAAAACGCTATGACGGTCTAGATTCATAGTGTTCACGTTTACATTTCCGGGCAGGAAAGGGGCTGCCCATTGCGCGTCTTGTTGTGCGAATGTTTCCTTCATCCAAGGGAAAAACAGAGCCTGTATGGAAGGAGAAGTTGATGCCTTACCAACCGAATGACCTCCTGAGCCGTCATTTTGAAGAAAGCGGCCACGACCTCATCAGCAAGGTCGAAGAGCAACTCAACCTGGTTTCACCCAACAGTCCGAACATCCCGATCTACCGCGACATGATCCTGACCGTGCTACGCATGGCCCAGGAAGATCACAACCGCTGGAATGCCAAGATCACCCTGCAAACCCTACGCGAACTGGAACATGCTTTCCGTGTGCTGGAACAGTTCAAGGGGCGGCGCAAAGTCACCGTTTTCGGCTCTGCCCGAACGCCGATAGAACATCCGCTGTACGGTCTGGCCCGAGAGCTAGGCGCGGCGCTGGCGCGCTCAGACCTGATGGTCATCACCGGTGCCGGTGGTGGCATCATGGCGGCTGCTCACGAAGGTGCTGGCCTGGCACACAGCTTGGGATTCAATATCACCCTGCCCTTCGAGCAGCATGCCAATCCCACCGTGAATGGCACCACCAACCTGCTGCCTTTCCACTTCTTCTTCACCCGCAAGCTGTTCTTCGTCAAGGAAGCCGATGCGCTGGTCCTGTGCCCTGGCGGTTTCGGTACCCTGGATGAAGCGCTGGAAGTATTGACATTGATCCAGACTGGCAAAAGCCCGCTGGTGCCCGTGATATTGCTGGACGCTCCCGGCGGCAAGTTCTGGCAAGGCGCATTGGACTTCATTCACCATCAACTGGAGGAAAATCGCTACATCCTGCCGACCGATATGAAACTCGTCAGTCTGGTCTACAGCGTGGAAGAAGCTGTGGAGCAGATCAACCAGTTCTACAGCAACTTCCACTCCAGCCGCTGGCTCAAGCATCAATTCGTGATCCGTATGAATCACAAGCTCAGCGACCAGGCGCTCGAACACATGCAGGAGGCATTTGCCGACCTGTGTCTGAGCGATCATTTCCATCAACATGCTTACAGCGGAGAGGAACACGACGAACCGCAGTTCAGCCACCTGGCGCGACTCGCTTTCACCTTCAACGCCCGTGATCATGGACGCCTGCGGGAACTGGTGGACTACATCAACCTGCCAGAAAACCTGGCGCAATCCCAACCCCAGGCGCAACAGCGCTCGCGGGAACCATCCAAGGTTACGTAAGCAAAAAAAAACGGCCCGCTATCGAAATAGCGAGCCGTTTCAGTCAATCGTCCATCCCTCGACCGCTGAACAAGCGGCTGATCATTTCCATGGAATATCCCCGATAACTCAGGAACCTGCCTTGTTTGGCACGTTCCCGGGCGTCTATCGGTAAATGCCCGGAAAACTTTCGCCGCCAGGTGTCTTCCAGTTGCTCCTGCCAGTTGATACCGCTCTCGCGTAAAGCAAGTTCGATGTCGGTACGTTGCAGGCCGCGCTGGCTCAACTCTTCGCGAATACGCAAAGGGCCATAACCGGAACGGGAACGGTAGGAAACAAAGCTTTCGAGATAACGGGATTCGGACAGCAGGCCTTCTTCCGTCAAGCGGTCGAGTGCCGTGTCGATCATTTCAGGGAGGGCGCCGCGTTGACGCAGTTTACGCGTCAACTCGACTCGACCGTGCTCGCGTCGCGCGAGCAGGTCCATTGCGGTTCGCCGCACCGCGACGAGTGTATCGAGTACGGCGGTCATCGGATCAATCAGATATCAGCGTCAGCCAGGTCATCAGCAGTCTCTTTGACTGGCGATGCTTTAACGTCCGGCGCTGGAGTCAGCAACTTGTCGCGCAGTTGCTTCTCGAGCTTGGCGGCGATTTCCGGATTGTCTGCCAGGAACTTCGCCGAGTTAGCCTTGCCCTGACCGATCTTGGTGCCTTCATAGGCATACCAGGCGCCGGACTTTTCAACGAAACCGTGCAGCACGCCCAGGTCGATCATCTCACCGTTGAGGTAGATGCCCTTGCCGTAAAGAATCTGGAACTCAGCCTGACGGAACGGCGAAGCCACTTTGTTCTTCACAACCTTGACGCGGGTTTCGCTACCGACGACTTCATCACCTTCTTTCACCGCGCCAGTACGGCGGATGTCCAGACGAACCGAAGCGTAGAACTTCAGCGCGTTACCACCGGTGGTGGTTTCCGGGCTGCCGAACATCACACCGATTTTCATACGGATCTGGTTGATGAAGATAACCAGGCAGTTGGCGTTCTTGATGTTACCGGTGATTTTACGCAGCGCCTGGGACATCAGACGGGCTTGCAGGCCCACGTGCATGTCACCCATTTCGCCTTCGATTTCAGCCTTTGGAACCAGAGCCGCCACGGAGTCGACGATGATCACGTCAACCGCATTGGAACGCACCAGCATGTCGGTGATTTCCAGGGCTTGCTCGCCGGTGTCCGGCTGCGAAACCAGCAGGTCGTCGACGTTGACGCCCAGTTTGCCGGCGTATTCAGGGTCAAGGGCGTGTTCAGCATCGACGAAGGCACAGGTCGCGCCGGCTTTTTGAGCCTGGGCGATCACCGACAGTGTCAGCGTGGTTTTACCGGAGGATTCAGGACCGTAGATTTCAACGATACGACCTTTTGGCAGACCGCCAATGCCGAGCGCGATGTCCAGACCCAGAGAGCCAGTGGAGATAGCCGGGATCGCCTGACGGTCCTGATCGCCCATACGCATTACGGCACCCTTGCCGAATTGACGTTCGATCTGACCCAGGGCCGCAGCCAAGGCTTTCTTCTTGTTGTCGTCCATTAAAGTCCTCACGTAATCAATAAGGCCTGACGGCCAACACCTGTATAAGTAGCCAGTATTATTCCACAGCGTTTCAGGATCGCCTACCCCTGATTTGAGATTTCTCCAGCGGTATGGCGCAGCAGCCCCTCTAGCGCGGCCTTGACCGTTTGTCGGCGGACCTCGTCGCGGTTTCCGGGGAAGTGCCGGACCTCACTGAACACCGCCTCCCCGACGCCCCAGGCTAGCCAGACGGTGCCCACCGGTTTGCTCGCGGTACCGCCGTCCGGCCCTGCAACACCGCTGACCGCGACGGCAAAATGTGCAAGACTTTTCTCCTGCGCGCCTCGGACCATGGCCTCGACGACCTCGCGACTGACCGCTCCCACCGTCTTGAACAACGCCTCGGGCACATTCAGTTGCAAGATTTTTTGACGGTTGGAGTACGTCACGTAACCAGCCTCAAACCACGCCGAACTCCCCGGAACCCGGGTGATCGCCTCGCTGATCCCGCCGCCGGTGCAGGACTCTGCGGCGGTGACGTGGGCATTGAGAGCCTGCAAACGCCTGCCAAGTTCAGCGGCCAGTTGGGTGATTTCTTTCACGGTCATCTCCTGAGCAAGCGGAATGAGAACTACCGTACACGAGCGTAACGCGCTTGCAAGGCGCAGGATCGATCAAAATGTTAACGAGCGAGGGCTCTGATATAAGCCTGACAGGCCTGCAAGGCGATCAATCCGCGATCCCCGGCGTCGGTGATGGCGATAATTCGCTGAGCATGCGCAGGGTCAAGTCGGGCGCGCGCGATTCCATGATCCACGCGGCTGGCTCCGGAGGTGGTTGGCACTGCACAGACAGAGGCCGCGTCACGGGCATCGAGGAGGACTGACAGGCGCACATCAGCAGTGGCAAGACGATCGCGCAGGCGACCTTGATCACGTTGGGCATCGCTAAGCGCTCGGTAATGGGTTTGTTCGCTGGTCGAAAGACGCTGCTCCAGGGCCAGACGCTTGTCCTGCTCGGTCTGTTGCCGGGTTGCGGCGGCCAGCGTCAGTTGATTCAGTGCCTCGGCGTGCACTCTGGACTGTTCCGCCAGTTGCCGGCCATAACGCCAATCCTGAAAGCGCCAGGCCAGCGCCGCCGAGCCGCCGGCCAACACAGCCAGAAACACAACAACGCCAATGATGCGGTAAGGCACCGGGATCAAACCGAAGGCTGGCATAACACCGCCCTCGCCCGTGCCCAGAGTTGCAAGCGATCCTGCAAACCGTTCAGGCCGCCGTTGATGCGACGGGTGATGCTGTTGAACTGGTCGCGGTCGGCCAGTTCATTGAAGCCATTTTGCTCCCAGAACCACGCGGCTGACTCGGCGGCCCATTGCGGTTGTTCCAGTAGTTCCGGCAAAAACAGTAAACGATCATCACCGAATAGCCCGAGGCTGCATTGACGGTAGTTGTTGCGCCCGGTGATCTGGATCAGTCCACGGCCTCGGTACTTCTGGCCGTCACCGTCCGCCTTTGGAGTGTTGCCCAAACGAGCCGCAAGGGTGCCAGTGTCATATTTGCTCAGGTATTGGTCATTGCCCACTTCACGCACGTACTGCAATTGTCCAGATTCATGGCCGACTTGGGCGAGGAAAGCGGCGATGCGTTTGAGGGAATTGATATTGCGGTGGGCCATGGCGCTGTTGAGGGCGGAAATGAAAACGCCCGCTTGAGAGCGGGCGTTGGGGAAAATTTGTTGCAACTGCGTTGAAGTAAGAGACATGGTTCATGTTCCATTTGCCGTTTTTTTAAACCAGACCGGCGCCAGGGGTTTGCTGAAGTCTTTTGGAAAGTTGGCTAGCGAGGGCCAGTCGCGCAGATCCTGCCGGTAATCCAACAGCTCATCATATTGATCGCTGCTCAAAGTCAACGGAGTGCCGGCAGCTTGCTCATCGCGATCACGGTCGACCAGCCATTGGCTGGCGGCCAGTTCCTGGTTCCGCCAGGCTCGGGCTACTGTGGCTGGTTCAGGTTCTGCCTCCGGATCGTCTTCCAGCATGGCGAGCAATGGCACACCACCACTCGCCAACCATTGCTGGTATTCATCCCAGAAACGGTGATGCCGAGGCACGGTTGCTCCGTCAGGCAGACGAATGACAGTGGCCGGGTCTTTAGTGAGTTGATAGTGCATAGGGAAAACCTCCTTAAAGTTCGGCATCGGCAGTGGCGTGAATGTAATAAGTCTGAGTAACCAGCCCAATATCGGAGTTATCTACCCAGATGCCGCGAGTCGACACCCCAAAAGGTCGAGCATTAGCCGATGAAACGTCATCGCTCCCCGAACGCCATTGCCCAGCGACTCCCTTCGAAGTAGTGGCAAACAAACTGAGACTTGGAATAGTTCTCTTCTCAACCTTGAAAGTCCACTGAGCCATGGGCTGTGAAGCAAACCCCGTCTGGCCCTGTCTCACGGTGGACAACAGTGCACCGTAGGGACCTGTCACGCTTCCAGGCGGCAGATCCTGGCTATAGGTTTTTTCGTAATAACGCTGGCACAACATCAACTCATCGCCAGGACTACGGAGTTCGAACGGCGTCGACACCCGCCCCTCTTCCAACTGGATCTGTGCCAGGTCTATCACCTGCAAAACATTCAAAGGCAGGTCGAAGGAGAGCCGCAGAAAGTCATTGCCGCTACTTCCCAACGTTTTGCCTGCCAGGGACGGTATTTGAATCGTCGCGCTGTATCGGGTCCAGGAAGTTTTGAGTTGAAAGCTGCCAACCGGCGTCACTGTATCCACACTACCGCCCGCTCCGAAATACTGCGCGACAGTCACATTGATCTGACGCGCCGTGTCGGCTTTGGCCCAGAACGTCAGCGTCGCGGTTTTCCCCGCCAAGGTCCTGACCGACTCGATTGCCTGGGAAATTTTATGCACGCTGGCGCCAACGCCCGCGGTGATTTGCTGCCAACGCATAAAGTAACGGGGTTCATTGGGCACCTCGCCCTGCCCCAGCGCAAAGCTCTGCCGGGAAATATTCACCCCGGCGTTTCCGTTCCAGTCGCAACGAAAACGGTCAGCGATATAGGCACCGGTGTAAGGCCCCAAGTTGACCGCGCCGCGCTGCCAGATATCGAAATTGCCGTTAATCATCAGATTCTTGCGATAAACCTGCACCGGAAAATTCTGTTGCGGGTCGAGTTTGGCCAACTCTTTAATGGCCAGGCTCAGTTGATCCGTTTGATTCTCGGAAGGCATCAGCCCCGCGGCGGTGATGGCGTTGAGAATTTCCTGGGTGACGCTATTACCCCAGCTGGCTGGAATCAGGGAGCCGGGAGTTCCTGCTATCGGATTTTCATCGGCAAATCTACCGTTGACCAGTCCTGCACTGGGGACGCTTTTTGGATAGTCCATTTGACCTACTCAAGTTGAAGGGCATAAAAACAGGCAATGCAGTTACTCGGTCGAGCCTGGAACCTGAGGCCAGTGGATCTCTGCTGGAAAGGTTACTTGCCGTTCAAGGCGATTCAACTCAACGCTGTAGAGCTTCCACTCCATCAATGCCAATTGCTCATCGTGAGTGGCGTCGCCGATATCTTCGGCGTATTGAAGCGGGGCTATACGCAGGACGGCGTCACGAAGTAGCGCGTCTCGTTTGGTCAGCACCTGATTCCTGGTATCCGCTAACCGCGCTTGGTCGTCGAACTCCCAGGCATTATCACGCCAGACATAAAACTCCCCCGGCCATGGAGCAGTAGTAAAGGTCTCGGGCAATTCCCCAAGTTCACCCCACATCTGCTGCGCCCCACCCTCTTTGCGATACACCAGACCGCGTCGGTCGATCACTTCGCGCGGAACGTTGTTGACCAGCGCCCATGTACGGCCGCTTTCTGGTGGAGGTAATTCAAATGAGAGTTCAACAGCATTACTGGGCAGTTGAATGCCGATCCCCGGCGTCACGAAGAACTCCACCGGCCCCGACAAGGCGCCCGAGTTATCAATCAGATAATTAAACATGGACACCTCAGATAAGTTTGATACGGCCGGGAAAGGCGATGTTGCGTGGGCGAGTCTCTGATCCGCCGGAAAATCCGGTAGCACCGGCTTGCCAAAGTGAGTAGTTGTTGGAGCCGCCGCCCATCATCTGTGTGCCGAAGGAACCGGCACCCGGCGTTGAGTGGTTGTGAGACTCGATTTGGCCGGCCTGCCAGCTACCCGCCGCACGGCTTGCATCTACCGCACGCAACTCATCAAGAACTCGCACAAACTCACCACGGGCCTCTGGGCTACGGAAGGTCGTGGCGCCGTCGCCCGAGGTCCACATACCCTCTTTACCCGCGCGCAACGCTTCGGTGGTGAGCATCCCCGACGCCTGCGCGTGATCCCAAACCCACGGCCACTCGGTACGATTGAACAGATATCCATTGAGCACACCATATCCACCCGGCATCACCGTCGAAGAGGTCTCAAAAACTACCCGTCCCAGCGTCGTACCGTCATACCGCCCAACAGGCCACCAATTACCCGAGGCATCACTGCGCAGATGCCACCAATCGCCCGCCCCCATCAACACCAAAAACGGATAGCCACCCGCTCTCAGATGGGTGTGAAACTTGATGGAATCTGTGTCCGAACAGCGAACGACCAACCGATTAGCAGTGTTATCCACCCGTCGCACGATCACATCACGAATCCCCAAACCGGTGTTGGCCACTGGCAGGGTAACGGTGATGGCCCCAGGGTTTGCATCAATCAGCACCAGACCGAGCTCTTCCGGCGCCAGCAGCTTCGATGCCGCTAGCCGGGTCACCACCGGACGCATCGGACTGCTCACACCGATAATCGCCTGAATCGCCTTCAACAACTGCCCCGTGTCCGCCTCCAACGGCGCCATCCCGGCGCCAGCCACCACACTCAAAATCTCCTGCGTAACGGCATTGCCCCACACCGCCGGAATCAACGATCCAGGCGTACCAGCCACGGGGTTTTCATCGACAAACCGTCCGTTGACCAGTCCGACACTGGGGACGCTTTTTGGATAATCCATTGTTTGTGCTCCCTGTAATAAAGCCCTGCATGGCTATTGGCACAACAGCGCAGCAGGCTGTGTTTGAATAAAAACAAAAACGCCCACGGATAAGTGGGCGTTGGGTACAGCGGATATTTCGAATGAACTAGCCAGCCAGGTCGCTCACCACATTACGGATAGCGGCAATCGCCTCATCACTGACTTGATTGGCGAGATCGGTTTTGCCTTTGGCGATATGAACTTTGATTTGTTCTTTAGCTTTCAACCGAAGGGTTCGAAGTGTCAGCAGGCTTTCATTGAATTGAGCGGCTTTAGCGAGAATCTGGTCCGCAGCCTGCCGGGCAGTCCGACCTTTAACAACCCAGGCGGACACGGCCAGTGGTACAGACTTTTTGGGGTAGCCCTCCTCCTTGAAAACCTGTGCCTGAGCAGCAGCATTTGCATACTCCATCAAGCGAAGCGGATCGCCGACAATGACCTGGCGAGCATTGTCAGCCGCCTCGTCCACCCGTGCACAAAGCTGATCAATCTCCATATATTCCAGCCTCAACGCATCGGCGGGATCCGGTACCCACTGACTTCCATCCCAGCAATGCCCTGGAGAGGGTTGAGGTACTACTACGTTCGTCAGCTCGCCCTTATAAACCAGATGCGGCAACTCTTTCCTGACCCATTGCTCAGCGGTAATTTTCAACACGCCCGCATCCGTCGCGGGCGCAGCAAAGGCGAACAATTCGGTGTCTTGCCATTCAATTACCACGCCTGAGCGACGGCAATAAAGAACTTGTTTTGTCATGTTTTCACCATTCAACAATCATGAGGCCGGGCGCTCCCTGAGCACCGGACTGGGCGCTGCCTAATCCCGGAATGTAGTAACCACCCGCACCACCGCCACCGGCGCCAAAGCCATAGGCCGGTTTGCCGGGATACCCTGAAGTCGTGCCGGAACGAGCGGAGCTTCCGCCGGTGCCGAAAGGCCCGCTTGCCCCAAATCCCCCATAACCAGCTGCTACGCTGGATACGCTATCTGTCGCGTCCGCTCCAGCAGGAAAGCCTTGCCCCCCAGCGGGGCCTGGAACAAACCCGGCGGCGTTGACACCTGGAAGGCCTGGACTACCGCCGGATAACACAAGCAGAGCACCTGATGCTCCCACGAGCGTATTGCCACCAGCCGTTGCAGCCACACCAGCGCTTCCTCCAGCTCCCGCAGCGCCGATAACAATCGGAATCACCTGTCCAGGTGTCACCGCTACCAATAGTTTGATGACCGGTTGACCGGCACCGCCGCCACCTCCTCCTGAAGCAATTGCGCTGGTGCCACCAGGACAAGCACCTCCACCGGCACCGCCGGCACAACCGCTGAGCCAAATCTTCGTCACGCCCGCCGGGACAGTGAAACTGCCATTTGCAGTGAATCGCTGGATGCCGAGACCCGCAGACGAACGACTGATACTACGAATCGCCCCCAAAAGCTGGGTCAGATTGAACTCACTGGGTGTCAGGCCGGCAGCGGTGATTACCTCAAGGACTTCACTCGTGACACCATTACCCCAGCTCGCCGGAATCAACGACCCCGGCGTCCCAGTCAACGGATTTTCATCGACAAACTTCCCATTTACCAACCCGGCGCTGGGCACACTGTTCGGATAATCCATTCCTCTACCCCCTAGTCATAATTGATGTGCACCTTGGTATGCGCCGGTGCGCTGCGATGGATCAGGCATTCCAGGGCCGAGCCCGGGTTCGTGCCAAACCGCTCACCCCAGTAACTCGCGCCGAAACGTCGGCCCAGCAGCAGGCGGCCACCGGTGTTGAGCGTCCACATGAAATGCGCCTGCCATGTTCCGAAGTGCGCCTGGCCAAACCGGGCCCGCCCCA
The DNA here is from genome assembly GCF_019956495.1 of Pseudomonas sp. BF-B-26. Classification (NCBI taxonomy): domain Bacteria; kingdom Pseudomonadati; phylum Pseudomonadota; class Gammaproteobacteria; order Pseudomonadales; family Pseudomonadaceae; genus Pseudomonas; species Pseudomonas sp. BF-B-26. The sequence continues at coordinate 31,560 of NZ_JAHBDP010000081.1, forward strand.
TTCGCGGGACTTCAAGCTCGGTGATGGTGGCGTTCGGATAACCTTGGCTCTTGGCGATCTCGACGTAGTAGCTGATGGCCTGGCTGCCAACAGCGAGCAGTCGCCGGCGTACGGCGAGTCGGCGGTCGTCGAACAGTGGCGTCGCGCCCAGGCACGGGTCGGGCAGGTTCATCACCCGCTCCCAGTCCGGCACCAGTTCACTGACGCCAGCCGGGTCCATTTCGTTGAGCAGGTCAGCGGCGCGAGCGTCGAGTCGGGCCAGTTCCTGGGCGACGCCTTCAAGGACTTTTTCGAGTTCCGGGACCTGCTCCGGGTCCCACGCCGGACCGCTGGGTAGCAGGCTGCGCAGTTGGGCCTGGTATTGCGCGGCGGTTCTGATCACTGCCATACGCAACCTCCGAAGGTCAGCAACTGGTTGCTCTGGGCTTCGACGTCGGCGGTAGGTGATTTGAGATCGTGATCACTTTCGCCGGTCGCGCTGCTGATGGCTTCACGGATGTGACTCACCAGCAGAGTGTCGCCCAGGCCGCCTTCGCGGTTATGCAGATCGCGCAGTTGCGCCTCAACGGCGGCGCGTACGGCCGTGGTGTCGGGCTTCAGGCTGAGTCGGTAGGTCACCGGCACTTGTACCGGCGGCAGCACACGCAACTCAGCGGTGACTGGCCGCAGAGGTTCGATGTAGGCCTGGACTTCAGCCAGTTGCTCGGGATTGGGGACGGGTTGTGCATCGTCGTCACGCATGATGTACAGACTGACAATGCCGGGGCCAGGATAGCTGCCGCGACACCAGGCACGGGTCACCCCCGGACATTCGAGCGCCCAGGTTTCGTAGTCTTGTGCCGAACCGCCGTGAGGAATGATCCGGTAAGAACGAATCACCCGAGACCGCAGGGACTCCAGACTTTCCCGAGCGATTCCGCCGGTCAACCCCGGCGCCAGCACCGTGAAGCTGTTGCCGATAATGCCCAGAATCGGCTGCACCGGAATCAGCGTCATGCCGGCGTCGGCATTCCCGAGGCTGCCGGCGTCGAGGGCGGCGATGGTGGTGCTGTTGAGGCCGTTGCTGGTGGTGCGCGAAGCGGTCACTTTGTAGGTGCGACCGTCGTTCGATTGCAGCAGCGTATCGACATCCAGCACAGCGCCAGCGCTGGCGGTAAAGCCGACGCTGCCACTGGCCGATTGTGCGGCTTTGCGCGGCTGGTTCAGACGCAGTGCGGCGATCCTTTCCAGGGTCGACTCATCGGCCTTGTCCGGGAGGATCTGCTCGGCGATCCAGTTCAGATAGCCATACAGGCCATAGGCGGCGCCACCGAGGGTACGGGCCAGCACTTGCGCATCGGACTGGCGCAGCGAATCGCTGGCCAGGTCGCTTTGGGTGCGTTTGATCAGCACCGGCAGCGAAGGGGTTTCAAACGGCATAGATCACCTGCCAACTGTTATCAGGATTGATGTCCAGGCGCTCGCCATCGGCCAGGGTCAGGACCGTGCGCAGGTTCAGGCGCTGGGCGTCGAGGCGTTCGCTGATGATGTCGATGGCGCTGCAATGACCGTCGTCGATCAGCCATTGCAAGGCTTCGCGGGCATAGAACTCGGCGTCCATCTGGGTCTGTCGGGTCAGCTTGACCCGGCGCAGCAGCCACAGGCGTGAGCCGATACGGTCGTCCGCGACCGTAGGAAAGGTGTCGCCCCACCAGCCGAAACGTTCTTCGTCATCGAGGGCATCGTCATCGGCGGCGCGGCGCCAGGTGAACAGGCTGATCAGCACTGAACGGGTCAGTGCGGCGTGGAGGTTCTGGCTGATAAACATCACTGGCCTCCCGCCGGCACGCCGGTCTGGCCGTTGCCCACCTGCACGCCGACGTGCACGTGCTTGATCTGGCTGATGCCAGCGGCAATCTGATCGCCCTGAGAGACGATCTTGCCGGTCTGGGTCAGGGCCGGGGTGTCGATGTTCACGGCGGTGCTGGCGCGGATGTTCAGGGTGGCGGTTTCGATGTCGATGATCCGTCCACGCTTGAAGTGGATCTTGTCGCCTTCGTCGGTGTAGATCGCGACTTCGCCCTGGGCCAGTGCCTTGAGGCGATAGCGGCGGTCGGCGACCACCAGCACGACGGCGTGAGAACGATCACCGCCCAGAAACGTGGCGATGCCTTCAGCGCCAGCCAGCGGATTGCTGGTGAAACCGTAGGGTTCGAAGTGCTCCATGTCGTCGTTCACTTCGCCGGCGGTGAGGCGCATTTGCAGCGATTGAAGCTTGGTGGCCGAGTTGGCGAGCACGACAGTGCCGCGCGCCAGGAGGCGTGTCAGTAAGCTCATTGGTTTTCCTCTGGAGTCGGGCCGAACACAGAACACTGTGGAAGCGGGCTTGCCCCGGGCGGCGTTCCGACGATGGCGGTGGATCTGTCAGATAGATGTCGAATCAACCGCCGTCTTCGCGGGCAAGCCCGCTCCCACAGTTTTAGTGTCAACCTCAGGTTTTCTTGGGAGGCACCGGATTCGCATCGAAGGTGTAAGGCGGCGCCACTTGCAGCGTGGTGACCGAGCCCTGTTCGGACAGCGAGTAAGTCACCTTGGAGATCAGCATGTCGTGGTCGAAACCCAACACCTTGTCGATCACCCGCACCAAGGTGTTGTGCTTCCACAAATCACCGTTGGACTGCCGCCAGCCTTGTACCCGATAGGTCGTGGTGCCAGCCTTGCCGACGCGAGTACCGCTTTCCCAATCGGCACGTTGCTGCGCCAGTTCCGGGGTCAATTGCGCGCTTTCGTTGATCACGGTGATCCGCTTGCGCCCGATAATCGGGTCGGTGGAAACCCCGGACACTTCGCTCACGGCCGCACCGCTCTTCTCGTCGCCGCCCTTGTGCTGACCGATCACCCGGTACTCGGAGAACACCTGGCTGAAGTCCATCGGCGCGTTGGCCGACAGAATGTTCTTGCCCAGCTCAAGCACGTCACTGGCTCGCCCACCGCTACCCGGTCGGGCCAGTACCACCCGACCTTCGGCATCATCGGTGGAAAACACCCGAAACAGCGTGAGCAAGCGGTCGATCGACTGAAAGACCGTTTCCCCCGGCACGATCGTGTGACTGCCGAGTCGCGCGGTGTCGGGGATTTCACTGACCACTTTCCCGGCATAAGGCGAGGCCAACGCCTGAACGATGCTGAGCAACGATTGCTGATGCCATTGGTTGGGCGTGTTGATCGCCGCACAGTCCACCAGGTCCTGAGTCTTTGAACTGCCTTCGATACTCAGGCTGATCTGCCGCCCGTCATAGCTGATCGGCGCCTTGAACACATACCCACTGAGCACCAGATCGCAGCCGATTCGCACTTGGCAGGGCGCACCCGGGCGGATGGGTCGGTCGACCGTCTGCCCCGGCCATTGCCAGGTGATGTCGAGTTTGAAGGTGCGGAACTGACGCTCCAGGTCCGCAGTGATTTCAACGCTTTTCCAGCCGCCGTACTCCAGACCGTCAACGGTCAGCAACACGCTGTTATCGAGTTCATTCATGGTCTATTCCCCCAGGACTTTTACGTCGTCCAGCGGGAGAAACCCCGGATGAATAATGCCGTTGCGCTGTAGCACTTCAGCGATTCGCGTGGCGTCTCCACTTTGCTGATAGATCACGACCAGCCCTGGAAGGCTTTGCTTGAAAGACTTGCTGACCAGTCGAACGCCCGACGACGCGACCGCCTTCAAATGCGCCCGGAGGGCCTGACGCAGATTGCTCATCGCCAGATAGTGCGCGGGGTCCGCCTTGGCCTCGGGCAGCTTGAACACTTCCTCAAGTGCCGCACGCAAGGCCTCCAAATCGTCGACCACCGGAACGTCCTGGTGCGTGGTCGGTCGCACAGCCTGATGCCCGACCGGCAGGTTGGTGACCCGCTTGACGGCCTGCGAAGCCACCGGCATTGACGCGACCCACTGGGCCACTTGCACAATCAAAGTGTCCTGCACCAGGTTGGTCAGCGCCTGGGCCGCAGCGTTGGTGTCCTTGCCGGTGGTGAGCTTCGGCGCATCAGCCTTCTTGATGGCTTCGACCTGCTGGGAGACGTTGGCAATCACGCCACGATAACCTTCACGGGCGAAGTCCTTCAGTTCGTTGATGTCGCCGATCAATCCCTTGAATTGCGCTGCCACATCCTTGGGCAGTTCCTTGACGGCTTTGACCAGATCGCTGATCTGCTGGTACTCATCAATCAACGGCTGAAGGTGCTGCTCAATCACCTCGTAAGCCTCCTTGATGCTGTTGCGCAGGTTGGCAATGCCGATCCGCGCAGCCTTGATCAAAGTCATCGCGTCTTCGAAACGCTTCACTGCAGAGCCCAGCAAGCTGTCGGCCGACACCAGCAATAGCGTCTGCGTGCTGACCGCCGCCGTGGGAAACGGCACCGGTTGATCGGGGTAAAACTTCAGGGTAAAGGTCACCAGCCCGCCGTCCTGGCGGGTGTGGGTCATGTCGCATTCGCCGACCTTGACCTGCAGACGCCCCAGCCAAGGGTGAACCAGCTCACCACTGCCCTGCTCCAGCGCCTTGAGCAGTTTGTCGCGCTGCTCCAGGCAGTCGGGGCCGACGATAAATGCGGTCAAATCGTGAATCTTCGCCTGCAGGCCAAGGCCCTCGAAATACGGCAGATCCCGCTGCGGATACTCGTGCAACTGGCCTTTTTGGCCGACCGGGTTTTTCGCCTGATCGACCCAGAACTGGACGCCGCGAAACGATGCCGGCATCAAACGATCACGCCAGCTCATTGGAACCTCCAAGGGACAGTGTGCGGTAGCCGATGCGCGAATTGAGCGCCAGCGCCGGTTGATTGGTTTGCGGCTGATCGGTGCGCATGCCGGCCGGCGCATTTTCGAAGCGCACGGTCAGGCCGCCTTCGAGTTGCGTGCGGCTGTTGGCGGCGCTTTGTTGAATCAGGGCGCTGGAGTTTTGTGTCAGGGAACCAGGCTGCATCGAGGGTTTGTGCGGCAGATTGCCGGGCAGCACTGACAGGCTTTGTGGTTGCTCGGTATCGGCGCCAAAAAACGCCGGCGCAAACTTACCTTGGCCTTCGGCATTGGTTTTTTCTTGAGCCTCGGTCAAGCCTTCGACCTTGCCGGTCACACGGGTGACAAGGCTGCCGAAACCACCGGCAAAGAATTCCTTGATCGGCGCGACGACGCCTTGCAGCTTGTCCCACCATTGGCTGAACCATTCGGTGATCGGCTCCCAACGCTGTTTGATCTCTTCCAGCGGAAACCAGTCAAACAGGCTGCGCAACGTGCCGTACATCACCAGAGCAGGGGCCTTGATGCCGTCCCAGATCCCGGAAAACAGTTCGGTGACCGCGCCCCAGCCGGCGATGATCAACTCCCGCGGCGACCAGTCGAACAAGCCGTGCAGAAAGTCCATGACCGGCACCGACAGCGCTCTGAGCAAATCCCAGATCGCCGAAAACAGGCCCGTCAACGGCGTCCAGTTGCTGATGATCAAACCCAGTGGTGACCAGGAAAAAAGCGTCTGGAAAAAACCAATGATCGGTGTCGCCACCGCTTTGATGACGTCCCAGATCGCCGCGAACACGGCGGTGATCGGTCCCCAATGGCTGATGATTTGTCCCAGCGGCGTGAAGGCGAACATCGTCTTGAAGAACTCGACCATGGGCATCACGACCGGAGCAATCTTTTGCCAGAGCCCGGCGAAGAACGCCGATATGGGTTTCCAGTTGGCCACAATCAAACCGGCTGCCAGGGCGATGCCCGTAGCAATCAACACGATGGGATGGGTCTTGAGCACCATGTTCATCAGATCGAAAACCTGGGTCGCGCCGGTCACGGCGGTTTGCATTGCCGAAAACGCAATGGCACCGGCCGCAAGTCCCTCGACCAGCTTCGGGTTGTCATTGAGCAGACTGCCAAAGCCAATGAGCAGCGGCTGAATCCCTGCCGTGACGGTCGCGACGGCAGGTTGTAACGCGGTGTTTGCGGCAACCGACACCTGCTCCATCGACCGACTGAACACATTCAGGGTTTGCGCGGCGCTGGTCGGTACGCTCGGCACATCGACACCTTTGGCGGCCTCATTGACCTCGGTCAATTCGCCCTTGAACGCAGCGGACGCCTTGATCCCGTCCACGAAGGGCGTGATCACGCTGCCACCCTTGAACAGACCGCTGATGTCCAGCTTGCCCAGCCCCGTCTGTTCAAGGTGTGTTCTGAAGCCCTCAACCTTCGCTCGAAGGCGGGCCAGCTTGGAGGGCACTTCATCGCCCCCCGTCAGCTGGACCGGTGTTTTATCTTCCTTTTCCATGTCTGCCATCACTGCACCTGCTGCATCGCATTGATCCGTTGCGCGTGCTCCAGCGATTCGCGGAGCACATCCAAAGGCCTGGCCATCATCTGTTCGGGGTCAACCTTCCAGAACCAGGCCAGGTCATAGGCGACTGAAATCAGGTCGGTGATGGCTCCGACGCCGCACTCATGAAAAAACTCGCGACGGCCCAGCTCAGCGCGTTGAGGTCAGCCAGATCCAACTGATTGACCGACGACGGCGGGATGCCGGCGCACACCGCGATGTATTTGGCCGCGACGTCCATGTCGAGGCTGACTTCTTCGCTCTTGTCGATCTTGTACGGCAGCGCCTTGATCGCTCGAACTTCCTGCACCGTCGGGCGGCGCAGGTTGAGTTCGGTCAAGGGCTCGCCGTGAGCTTCGATCGCAACGTGAAGCTTCACGGCGCCAGTCATTGCCAGGTCCCCTTGATGCCTTCGAATTTCAATTCGATGGTGGCGTCGTCGCCCTTGGAGACAGGCTCTTCCACCAGGTAAGCGCCGGCCAGTACGTAGACTTTGCCGTTGCTGAATTCGCAGGTGACGGTCATGTCGGTGCCTGCGATCAGTTGCTTGAGCGGGAAGTCAGCGGTGTGCAGCGCTGTCACTTTGAACGACGGGGCGATGTCGGTTTCCTTGTAGAAACCCGGTACGACGGTTTCCCGTTTCACAGCCAGCAACGGCGCTTCGCAGCCGCCATTGATAGTCAGTTGAGCGCCGTCCACTTTGACGTAGCAGGTGCCCGCAATCAGTTGACCCATGGTGTTTCTCCCTTCAAATAAAAAGCCCACGCGAAGTGGGCTGAAATCACACAGTCAAAGGCAGCGATCAGGCTGCGTCGTCGTACTGCAGACGGAATTGGTTGAGCAGCGCGAACACGCGCAGGCCGTTGATGTAATCCGGCGGGAACAGCACGTTGACCCGGCTCGGGTCCTGCACATCCCGCTCGACAATCAGGTGTTCGGCGAACAGCTCGGCGTTTTCGACGTGGCCTTCCAGTTCGAGCTTGGCGTACTGGGCAATCAGCTCACCGCGAATAGTGCTCGGGGTCACGATCGGCTGGCCGGCGCCGAAACGGGTGCCGTCAGAAGCCAGTTTGTGGCGACCGTATTTGCTGGTGATCACGCTTTGCAGACGACGCACGATAAACGCCGACTGGTGCATGGTTTCGCTGTCCAGGTAGGAATTGTCTGCCTGGCCGTAGGCGTTCTTCTGATAGGTGGTAATCGAACGCTGAATGCGCACGTAGCCGCCTTCGTAGTACGCGGTGGCGATGCCGTAATTGAGCAGCGACTGACGCTCGGTCAGGGTGAAACGCTCGCTGGCCGGCGCCGGGTCTAGGCCTGGCAGGCTGCCGCTTTGGGTCGGACGGCTGGCATCGGCGGAGATGAACACCGATGTGCGCGCAGCGAGTGCAGCGGCCTGAACCCAGAACGGTTGCGGTACGCCCGGTTCCAGTGCCTGGAGGGTCATGTGCTGGTCGTTACGCATCTGACCGGCCGCCACCAAAGTACCGATGGTGCCGCGCTTGGCGCTGTAGACATGACCGAACAATTGCTTGGCCCACGACCAACGACCGGTGCTGTCATCCATGACGGCTTGCCAGGTGTTGAGGGTCGACAGGTCCGAGAATGGCATGCAGATGAACTCGAACGGTTCATCGCCCAGCGCCGCTACCGCAGCGACCTGATCCGGCACACCGGCACCGCCGGTCATGGCGGTGATGGCCGTGGTCAGGCCGGCCGGGGTTTCTTCGCCATTGCTCTTGCCCAGGCGATTGAATTGCAGGCTGATGTCGTTACCGCTGTCGCCCGTCCATTTGGCGCTCAGGGTCACGATGCCTTCAACGGCTGCCGCGCTGACCGGCAGATCTGCCGAGGCGTTGATTTTCAGCGCCAGCGCGGTGGCGGCCTGAGCTGCCGTGACGCCATTGACGATGGCTGCTTGAACACGAACGCCGCCAACGTACAGGTTGAGCACACCGCTTTGAGTGGCCGCCCCGGTCAGGGTCAACACGCCTTTGGCGATGCTGCCTTCGGTGTTATGCAGCGGTAGGCACCAGATTTCGCCGATCGGGTCGGTCTTGCGCCAGGTTTCATACATCGAAGCGAGCATCGAGCCCTGGCCGCCAATGCTTTTGGCCAGCGCCACGCTGGACACCAACACCAGTTTGCCAACCTCGGCCGGCGCAATGTTGTCGTTGACCTGAGCGACGATCAAACGACGCATGGCCGACGACGCACTATTGGCAGCCGAATTGTCCATCTCGGCGTAAAACAACGGCACACGAATGTCCGCGGGGATGTTGCTGAATCCGATCGCCATTATTTGGCTCCCTGTGGTTTTGCCGCTTTCACGGCTTTGGTAGTGATATCGCCATCGGCCAGACGTCGACGCCACCAGGCGTTGTCCGGCACTTCACGGCCCTCGAGGGGCAACAGATCGCCCGCTTCCGGGTCGGGCACGGCACGGCCTGGGGCCGGCAGCACGGTGATGCGTTTGCTCATGGGGTTACGTCTCCAGAGAAAGTCAGTTCCAGGCGTCCGTCGGGGCCTGGCCGTTGCAGATTGGGGTCCGCCGGATCGATCGCATCGACCCGCACGGTGACCCCGGTAAAGGACGACAAACCGTCCAGTTCACGTTCGTGCCAGCTCTCCGCAGGCTGACCAGGCAGATTGCGGCCGAGCTGGAACTCGGCATAAAAACGCAGGCGATACAGCGCACGGCTGCTGTTGATGGAAACCAATTCGCCGCCGTCGTAGGTGATGGCGTCGTAATCACTGCCGGGCTTGAACCCCACCAGCGCCCGCCACAGTTCGGCCCGCAGGTCGTGCAACAGATCCAGCGCTTTTGTAGCGTCGGTGGTGTCGAGCACCAGGGTCACTTCGAAGCGGTCGCGAATGGTCTGCCTCGTAACGTTTTGCGCCACGTTTGCGCCCGCCGGATCGGCCATCGGCACCACGTAGGCACAAGGAGTTGAAAGCGGGGTATTGGCTTGCAGCGTTTCGAGGTCGATGCCGGCAGCCACGCGACCGGCGAGGGTTGGGCAGTGATCGCGCAGTTGGGCAATCAGGGGGCTGATCTTCATGGTGTTTTCACCGGGCAATAAAAAACCCGCTTGTTGGCGGGTTTGAGTGAAAGGTACTGGCCTTGGGAAACCCGCGTCCTTGTGGGTCGGATGCCGGTCGGCACCGCTGCTCGCCATTCCATTGGGCTTTGTGATCAGTGATCCTGGCGAGGATCTCGCGGCGGCACTTCGCAAACGCCAATCCGCTTGGCCGCCCAGCGCTCATAAAGGCCAATGGCAACGTCTGCCCCGGCCATCGCCGTCAGGCAACCGAACGCGCAAGCCGTCCATATCGACACGCCGGCGGCATACAGCAGCATGATGGCCGAGACCCCGCAGACCATGCAGGCCCCGGATCGCAAGGCCAGGCGCCGCAGCAATGACCAGCCGCGGGCGCCCTCCTTATCGGCGCGCCACATTTCGCCGGACACCCCGCCCACCAGGGCGAGGACGATGACGAGCCAGATCGGCATGTCCAGCAACGCTTGTTGCTCGTTTGTCATGTCACGCCTCCTGGGGGTGATTGATGAGTGATGTGTGTGTCTTTCAAACGGTGTCTCGTGAGTTGCCTGACGGTAGGTAGGCATTCCAAAAAGCCCGGCGCTAACCGGGCTTTTCAGAATGCGATCCTTCGCATTGACCTTTCGGCGCTACTGGCGCGGTACGGGTCCATTCATATTGTTTTTCCGACCGCGGTCCCTGCCCGCCGGATAACTGCTTGTGGTGCTTTACGCTGCACACCCGGGTCAGTTGCCAACCCTCTGAACCGTTGAGGCCGGTTCATCGCTGCCTTTGTGGTGGAACTAAAGAGCTTTGCTTCGAGCTGCTTTTGAGCTGCTTGAGACAAAGAATATGCATGGATGCATATACAGTCAATGCATTGATGCATTTATTTATGCATTAGAAATGCACAGACGCATGAAAGCCCCGCAGACAAAGGCGCTGGTGGTTTTTGGCAGGCGAAAAAAAACCCGCTCGATGGCGGGTTTTATCTGACAGCGGTGAAGTTAACGGGCGTACATGCCCCACCAGAAGACATGACCGAGGATGACAATCTGCTCCTCCTGGATTTCCTGGAAGGTGTAGTCCTCGTCCGGATGTTCATCGCGATTGAAGCTGCGCAGACGTATCCCGGTAGGCAGGCGATAAAGCTGTTTCACCCGCAGCTGGCCGTTATGGTTGATGGCATAAAGGTCGCCATCCACGATATCACCGATCCCGCACTTGCCGGCATTAACGCCGACGGTGGCGCCGTCGCGCAGTACCGGCAACATACTGTTGCCGCGCACCGTCACGCATTTGGCCTGGTCGAACTGAACGCCGTTGTGGCGCAGACTCCGCTTGCCGAAGCGCAGGCTAGAGCGCTCGCTCTCTTCGATGACGAACCTTCCTGATCCTGCAGCCAATTCAACCTCGCGAAGAAAGGGGACCGATACCTCGTCATCATCGACGGGCGTATCGTCATCCCACAGACTTATGTCCTTGAGTTCCGAATGCAATTGATCGCGCCCGGTGCTGGCTGCCGGCGCGACATCCGCACGGCCCCGCAACTGGTCGGTGCTCACGGCGAAGTACTCGGCAATCTTCGAGATGTGTTTATCCGAGGGATCGACGATCTTCCCGCTGAGGATCCGCGAGAGAGTGGATTGAGGCACGCCGGTGCGACGGTGAAGCTCCGTGGGGGAGATCCCGTGCTGATCGAGCAGCGCTCTTAAGACGGTAGAAACATTGCGTTTTTGCATAAAGCGCATAGTGCTTGTTCTTTTCGCGGAAGACAAATGCCAAATTGCATAAATGGCGCATATGTCGTGCATAGACAGAAGAAATGTATCGCGGGGCTTTCATGCCTGCGTCGAGTGGACCGCCCATGTTAACCTTGCGCCCATCGCGGAAAAGCCGGGCCGATGCCCCTCCTTTGCCCTACACCTTTCAACGAATTTGCCTGATTATCCGATGAATAAAGCGCTCTCTGATCTGTCCTCCCACACGCCAATGATGCAGCAGTACTGGCGCCTGAAAAACCAGCACCCTGACCAGCTGATGTTCTACCGCATGGGCGACTTCTACGAAATCTTCTATGAAGACGCGAAGAAGGCCGCCAAATTGCTGGACATCACCCTGACCGCCCGTGGGCAGTCGGCGGGTCAGGCGATTCCGATGTGTGGGATTCCTTACCACGCCGCGGAAGGTTACCTGGCGAAACTGGTCAAGCTCGGCGAGTCGGTGGTGATCTGCGAGCAGGTCGGCGACCCGGCGACCAGCAAAGGGCCGGTGGATCGTCAGGTGGTGCGGATCATCACGCCGGGTACGGTCAGTGACGAAGCGCTGCTGGATGAGCGTCGGGACAACCTGATCGCAGCGGTGCTGGGTGACGAACGTCTGTTTGGCCTGGCGGTGCTGGATATCACCAGCGGCAACTTCACCGTGCTGGAGATCAAGGGCTGGGAAAACCTGCTGGCAGAACTGGAGCGCGTCAATCCAGTGGAGCTGATGATCCCGGATGATTGGCCGAAAGACCTGCCGGCGGAAAAACGTCGTGGGGTTCGTCGCCGTGCGCCGTGGGATTTCGAACGTGATTCGGCGCTGAAAAGTCTTTGCCAGCAGTTTTCCACCCAGGACCTGAAAGGTTTCGGCTGCGAGAACCTGACCCTGGCCATCGGCGCCGCCGGTTGCCTGCTCAGCTACGCCAAGGAAACCCAGCGCACCGCCCTGCCCCATTTGCGCAGCCTGCGCCACGAACGCCTGGACGACACCGTGGTGCTGGACGGCGCGAGCCGTCGCAACCTGGAACTGGACACCAACCTGGCCGGCGGTCGCGACAACACGTTGCAATCGGTGGTCGATCGCTGCCAGACCGCCATGGGCAGCCGCCTGCTGACCCGTTGGCTGAACCGTCCGCTGCGGGATCTGACCGTATTGCTGGCGCGCCAGACCTCGATTACCTGCCTGCTCGACGGTTACCGTTTCGAAAAGCTGCAACCGCAGCTCAAGGAAATTGGCGACATCGAGCGAATCCTGGCGCGGATCGGCCTGCGTAATGCCCGCCCTCGCGACCTGGCTCGCCTGCGCGATGCGCTCGGTGCATTGCCTGAGTTGCAAGTGGCGATGACTGAGCTGGAAGCTCCGCACATCATCCAACTGGCGAAGACCACCAGCACCTACCCGGAACTGGCGGCGCTGCTGGCAAAAGCTATCATCGACAACCCGCCCGCCGTGATCCGTGACGGCGGCGTGTTGAAAACCGGTTACGACGCCGAGTTGGACGACTTGCAATCGCTCAGCGAAAACGCCGGGCAGTTCCTGATCGACCTCGAAGCACGCGAGAAAGCCCGTACCGGTCTGTCGCACCTGAAAGTCGGTTACAACCGCATTCATGGCTACTTCATCGAGTTGCCAAGCAAGCAGGCCGAATCGGCGCCGGCAGACTATATCCGTCGCCAGACGTTAAAAGGTGCCGAGCGCTTCATTACGCCGGAACTGAAGGCGTTCGAAGACAAGGCCCTGTCGGCGAAGAGCCGCGCCCTGGCGCGCGAGAAGATGCTCTACGAAGCACTGCTCGAAGATTTGATCGCCCAGTTGCCGCCGTTGCAGGACACCGCGGCGGCACTGGCCGAGCTGGACGTGCTGAGCAACCTTGCCGAACGCGCGCTGAACCTCGATCTGAACTGCCCTCGCTTCGTCAGTGAGCCGTGCATGCGCATCAGCCAGGGTCGTCACCCGGTGGTCGAGCAAGTACTGACCACGCCGTTCGTGGCCAACGACCTGAGCCTCGACGACAACACCCGCATGCTGGTGATCACCGGTCCGAACATGGGCGGTAAATCCACCTACATGCGCCAGACCGCTCTGATCGTGCTGCTGGCACACATCGGCAGCTTCGTGCCGGCAGCCAGTTGCGAGCTGTCTCTGGTGGACCGGATCTTTACCCGGATAGGCTCCAGCGATGACCTGGCCGGCGGGCGCTCGACCTTCATGGTCGAAATGAGCGAAACCGCGAACATCCTGCACAACGCCACCGAGCGCAGCCTGGTACTGATGGACGAAGTCGGTCGCGGCACCAGCACCTTTGACGGTCTCTCCCTGGCGTGGGCTGCAGCCGAACGCCTGGCACATCTGCGGGCTTATACGCTGTTTGCTACCCACTACTTTGAACTGACCGTGTTGCCGGAAGCCCAGCCGCTGGTGGCCAACGTTCACCTTAACGCCACCGAGCACAACGAACGCATCGTGTTCCTGCACCACGTGCTGCCAGGGCCTGCCAGCCAGAGCTACGGCCTTGCGGTTGCGCAGTTGGCCGGTGTGCCGAGCGAAGTGATCGTGCGCGCTCGCGAACACCTGGGCCGGCTGGAAGCGACCGCCCTGCCTCATGAGGTTCCCAAGACCGCCAAAGGCAAACCGGCTGCACCGCAGCAAAGCGACATGTTCGCCAGCCTGCCGCATCCGGTGCTGGATGATCTGGCAAAACTTGATCTGGACGACATGACACCGCGTCGTGCACTCGAAATGCTCTATACACTAAAGACACGGATCTAACGCACTTGCCTGCAAGCTGTTAGAATCTCGCGCGGTTTGGGATGCTGCTGGCTTATAGCCTGACCAGCAGACTATCGCTCCCAAACCTGGCGACCCCAACGTGAAGGGGCTCCGCTGCCGCCGCCTGAGGAGAAAAATAGAAATGACCTTCGTCGTCACCGACAACTGCATCAAGTGCAAGTACACCGACTGCGTAGAAGTGTGTCCGGTGGACTGCTTTTACGAAGGCCCGAACTTCCTGGTGATTCACCCGGATGAGTGCATCGACTGCGCACTGTGCGAACCAGAATGCCCTGCCGTGGCCATCTTCTCCGAAGATGAAGTCCCGGAAGACATGCAGCAATTCATTCAGCTGAACGTTGAGCTGGCGGAAATCTGGCCCAACATCACCGAGAAGAAAGAATCGTTGCCCGATGCCGAAGAGTGGGATGGCGTCAAAGGCAAGATCAAAGACCTCGAACGCTGATTACCCCCGCGTTCTCGAAAAGGCCCCTCGCGGGCCTTTTTGCTTTTCTGCAGGCAAAAAAAGGGGCGGTTTGACCCGCCCACATTTTTCCCTATTCCCTGTGTTCCTTTTCATCGTCCTGATGAATCGCTTCCTGCGATGTCCTTCCCCCCCATCCTTGAAGGGTGTGTCTGTCCGTCGACACAGTTCAGATACTAGAGAATTCCCTACCAAGAGCAATCGCCCCCGACAGCTGAAATGACCTGTCACAAGTTATTAACCTGAAAAAATAATCATATAAATCAATTAGTTAATTCTATCTCACGTAAGAATATGTACGACTGCTACCCATTGAATTAGCGAACACTTACGAAAGAGTAAGCAAAAACTTACAGCGAGAGACTACAAACCAGAGGGATGACGGAGGGAACTCCCAGCCTGTTTCCCGGGCAATAAAAAACCCCGAACCAGTCGGGGGTTTTTTATGCCAGCCAGCAAATTACTTATTGAAACAGCGACTCGCTCGACAGGCCATTCTTCTCGAGAATTTCCCGAAGACGCTTCAAGCCTTCAACCTGAATCTGTCTGACCCGCTCACGGGTCAGGCCAATCTCCAGGCCCACATCTTCAAGCGTGCTGCTCTCGTGACCGCGCAGGCCGAAGCGGCGTATCACCACTTCACGTTGCTTGTCGGTCAGCTCCGAGAGCCATTGATCGATGCTCTGGGACAGGTCGTCATCCTGCAACAGTTCACATGGATCGGTTGGACGGTCATCGGTAAGGGTGTCCAGCAGGGTTTTATCCGAATCCGGACCCAGCGAGACGTCGACCGAAGAAACCCGCTCGTTCAGGCCGAGCATGCGCTTGACCTCGCCCACTGGTTTTTCCAGCAGGTTGGCAATTTCTTCGGGTGAGGGTTCGTGATCGAGTTTTTGCGTCAGCTCCCGTGCAGCCCGCAGGTACACGTTGAGCTCTTTGACCACATGAATCGGCAACCGGATGGTACGGGTCTGATTCATGATCGCGCGCTCGATGGTCTGACGAATCCACCAGGTCGCGTAGGTCGAAAAGCGGAAGCCGCGTTCGGGGTCGAACTTCTCTACCGCCCGGATAAGACCGAGGTTGCCCTCTTCGATCAGGTCAAGTAGCGACAGACCACGATTGACGTAACGCCGGGCGATTTTCACCACCAGCCGCAGGTTACTTTCAATCATGCGTTTGCGCCCGGCCGGATCTCCACTTTGCGACAAGCGCGCAAAATGAACTTCTTCTTCGGGGGATAGCAGAGGGGAAAAACCAATCTCATTGAGGTACAGCTGCGTGGCATCGAGCGCACGCGTGTAGTCAATGTACTTGTGTTGCTTTAACGAGGCGGAGTGTTTGGATTTGGCACGAACGGAAGGTGGAGCAGCCCCTTCATCATTCGACATCGAATCCGTACCGATGCCGGTCTCCATAAGGAGAACCTCATCGTCGATGTCAAACTCCGGCACTTCTTTACTGAGAGCCATTGTTATAGTCCTTTGGTGAGTTCGACCTCAGGCTCAAGCGGCGCCTTTATCCTTGGCAACGCTGGAACCTGTTCCCTCTACGCGACGGAACAGGCTGGAAAGCGATCAACGACGCGGCAGGAATTGCAGCGGATCTACTGGTTTACCTTGTCGGCGAATCTCAAAATGCAGCTTCACCCGGTCTGTACCCGTTGACCCCATTTCGGCAATTGTCTGTCCGACCTTGACCTGCTGCCCCTCCCGAACCAACAGCCTGCGGTTATGTCCGTAGGCGCTAACGTAGGTATCGCTGTGTTTGATGATGACTAATTCGCCGTAGCCCCTTAAGCCACTCCCGGCGTATACCACCGTCCCATCAGACGCAGCTAAAACAGGCTGTCCCAAATCCCCGGCGATATCAATTCCTTTATTCAAACTCCCGTTTGAAGAGAATTTTCCAATAAGAATGCCATTAGATGGCCACCCCCAGCCGGTCGGGGCCGGACCGGCAGGAGGCATCGGAGCCGGGGTCGGCTTGCTGCCGACGGACGGTGTAACCACCGCTGTGCTGGTGGTTGCGCCATTCGCCTGGCGCCGGATAACCGTGGTTTTCAGCGACGAAGAAGGCGTTGAATCGGTGGTGCTGGCCACCGGCGTCGGCGTTGAACCGGTGCGACCGTCAAAGCGAATCGTCTGACCCGGATGGATCGTATAAGGCGTAGGAATGTTGTTGCGTGCCGCGAGGGCTTTGTAGTCCCAACCGTAGCGAAAGGCAATGGAGAACAAGGTGTCTTTAGGTCGGACGACGTATTGACCCGTGGTCACTGCCGGACGCTGGGCGACGGCGTTGTTGCGATCGACGACGCGTGCATCACTCGACTTGTTGCTGGAGCAACCGACCAGCAAGGTGCTCAAGACAAGGCCAGTCACCAGGCGCTGAAAGCTCGTTTTACCCATTCGCTGCGCAATGACTGTGAGACTCACCCGCCGCTCCCTTTGTGGTGGCTGAAAATGTGGATTGCCGTGTTCCGGCATAAAATGTCGCAAGTATAACGGGCCGTGCAGCCTTTACCTTTAATGAAGCGAAATGGCTTCGCGCACACGTTTGCTGCCTGACGATGAATCCCGTTTAACTGATCGATGCCGCTGTAAGACAGGAGCGATCGAAGAGAATTCAGCGCCCTGAAACAAATGCTCAGGCAAGTGGCCCATTGAGTAACGGGACGAAGCGTACAGCCCCCAGAACACGCCTGGAAAAGCCCTGTTCTTCCCGGATGATCAGCATCAATTGTTGAACCTCACCCGATCCGACCGGGATCACCAGCCGCCCTCCCGGTGCCAATTGATCAAGCAGCGCCTGAGGTACATCGGTCGCCACCGCGGTCACGATAATGCCGTTGTAAGGCGCCAGCGCCGGCCAGCCTTCCCAACCATCGCCCCAACGGAACACCACGTTGCGCAGGTTCAGTTCCACCAGGCGTTCCTTGGCCCGGTCTTGCAGAACCTTGATGCGCTCGACGGAAAATACCCGCTCGACCAATTGCGACAACACCGCCGTCTGATAGCCCGAGCCGGTGCCGATTTCCATCACCTTGTCGAGAGGACCTGCCTCCAGCAGCAGCTCGCTCATGCGAGCCACCATATAAGGCTGGGAGATGGTCTGGTTATTGCCGATTGGCAACGCCGTGTCTTCGTAGGCACGGTGAGCCAGCGCCTCGTCGACGAACAGGTGACGCGGTGTACGGCGAATGACTTCCAGCACCTTGGCGTTGCAAATCCCCTCTTCATACAGGCGCTGAATAAGGCGCTCACGGGTCCGTTGTGAGGTCATCCCGATGCCACGACGCAGAATATCGTCTTGTTCACGAGCCATTAGTTCAGCCCCTCCAGCCAGCCATCGAGACTTCTGAAGGCATCATTAAAGGTGCGATCCAGTTGCAGTGGGGTGATTGAAACATAGCCTTGCATCACCGCATGAAAATCGGTGCCCGGGCCGCCGTCTTCGGCATCCCCCGCCGCCGCAATCCAGTAACCGGATTTACCGCGCGGATCGACCACTTTCATCGGCGCCGCAGCACGTGCGCGATGTCCGAGGCGGGTCAGCTGAATACCGCGGATGTGGTCCAGCGGCAAATTGGGAATGTTCACGTTCAGTACCGTACGCGGTGGCAGTTCAAGGTCCGCGTGAGCCTCTACCAGTTTGCGCGCAAAGTACGCGGCTGTGGGAAGGTTCTCCACTTGCCGTGAGACCAACGAAAAGGCAAACGAAGGACGCGCCAGGAAACGTCCCTCAAGGGCCGCCGCCACGGTGCCGGAATACAACACGTCATCACCCAGGTTGGCGCCCAGGTTGATGCCTGAAACCACCATGTCCGCCTCGCGTTCCAGCAAGCCATTGAGGCCCAGGTGCACGCAATCGGTCGGTGTGCCATTGAGGCTGATAAAGCCGTTGGCCAGGGTTTGCGGGTGTAACGGACGGTCGAGCGTCAGCGAGCTGCTGGCGCCGCTTTTGTCTTGGTCCGGGGCGATAACCACGCACTCGGTGTAATCCGCCAGCGCAGCATAAAGCGCGGCGAGACCGGGTGCGGTTACCCCATCGTCGTTAGAAATCAGAATACGCATGGGCTGTCCGTCTGCCCCACCGGCACCAGATCAACAAGCTCGCGCACCAAAACGGTGGCGAAGCATCCGGCCGGGAGGACGAATTCCAGTTGCAGAATGTCAGGCTCGGGATAATGCCACGTCAACCCACTAATGGGCAGCCGCAGGATGCGACGTTCGTGGCTCATACCGGCGTTAATCAACCAATCGCGCAAGTCCGCTTCGCGAGTGGCGATTGCCTGCTCCAGTTCATGGACAGCGCCAGTGGTCGGCGAGTCACCTTCGCCCCACTGCGGACCGGTCGGGTGCAGATCGAGAATCGCCAGACGCGGGTCGCTGCACTCGGCCTCACCTGCCGGAAAGAAGCTGCGACTGTCGGTGAAGGCCAGCAGATCGCCAACCAGGGCACGCTGCCAGCTGCCATCGGCGACACGTGCCGCCAACACCTGATTAAACAGAAAACTGCGCGCCGTGGAGAGCAGACGCGAACGCACGTTGCGCTGCTCCGGCAACGCTTTACGCGCCGCCCAGGCACGGGCATCGACCACGTTACCGCCGTCAAACCCAAAACGCTGGGCGCCGAAATAATTGGGAATACCTTGCTTGGCGATCAGTTGCAGACGCTCGTCGATCGCCGCTTTGTCGCCAGCGAATTGCGTCAGTCGCAACGTGAAGCCATTGGCCGAGTGAGCACCGCGTTGCAGCTTGCGTTTGTGCCGGCCGGTCTTGAGGATCTTCAGCGTATCGTTTTCCGCCACCGACAGATCAGGATCAGCCTTGCCCGGCAGCTGCACGCTGAACCACTGGCGAGTCAGCGCCTGACGATCCTTGAGGCCCGCATAACTGACGGTGCGCAACGGCACGCCCGCCGCCTTGGCGATCCGTCGTGCCGCTTCTTCGGTATTCAGACCGCGTTTTTCCACCCAGATCCACAAGTGCTCGCCGTCGCCACTGAGGGGAATGTTGAGGACTTCATCGACCTGAAAATCTTCCGCCGTGGCTTTCAGTACTGCGGTGCCGAGGGCTTCGCCATAGGCCCGCGGGCCGAGCAATTGCAGTTCGTTCATGCGCGCAGCAACAAGGCAACGGAGTGCACGGCTATGCCCTCTTCGCGACCGACAAAGCCGAGCTTTTCGGTGGTGGTAGCTTTCACGTTCACTTGATCCAACTCAACTTGAAGATCCGCGGCAATCAGCGCGCGCATCGATTCGATATGCGGGGCCATTTTCGGCGCTTGGGCGACGATGGTGTTATCGACGTTGCCGACTTTCCAGCCCTTGGCGTGGATCAGTGCGACGACGTGACGCAACAGCACTCGGCTGTCGGCGCCCTTGTATGTCGGGTCGGTGTCCGGAAAATGTTTGCCGATATCACCCAACGCAGCGGCGCCGAGCAAGGCATCGCTCAAGGCGTGCAGCAGGACGTCACCGTCGGAATGAGCGAGCAGCCCGAAGCCGTGTGCAATGCGCACGCCGCCCAGAGTAATGAAATCGCCTTCAGCGAAACGGTGCACATCATAGCCGTGGCCAATACGCATAAAAAAACGCCCCGATTTTTGTCAGGGCGTGATTCTACCTGCATTACACGCCTAGGGCGCGCGCGTGATGCTGTAAGTGATCGTCTATGAAGCTGGCGATGAAGAAATAGCTGTGGTCGTAGCCGGGTTGCAGGCGCAACGTCAGCGGATGACCGGCCAGTTTGGCGGCCTGTTGCAAGGCTTCAGGCTTGAGCTGGGTGGCCAGGAAATCGTCGCGATCACCTTGGTCAACCAGCAGCGGCAGCTTTTCGTTCGCCTCGGCAATCAGGACGCAGGCATCCCACTCGCGCCATTTCGATCGGTCTTCCCCCAGGTAGCGGGAAAAGGCTTTCTGCCCCCAAGGGCAGTCCATCGGATTGTTGATCGGCGAGAACGCCGAGACCGACTGATAGCGTCCCGGATTACGCAACGCGCAGACCAGCGCGCCGTGGCCGCCCATGGAATGACCGCTGATGCCGCGCTTGTCCGAGGCCGGGAAATGGGCTTCGACCAATGCGGGCAATTCCTGCACGACATAGTCATGCATCCGATAATGCCGCGACCAGGGTTCCTGCGTGGCATTCAGATAAAACCCGGCGCCGAGACCGAAGTCCCAGGCGCCATCCGGATCACCCGGCACATCAGGACCGCGAGGGCTGGTGTCCGGAGCAACGATGATCAGCCCCAGCTCGGCGGCCATGCGCATGGCGCCGGCCTTTTGCATGAAGTTTTCGTCGGTGCAGGTCAGGCCGGACAACCAGTACAGCACCGGCAACTTGCCGCCCTGCTCCGCTTGCGGCGGCAGGTACACGGCAAACACCATGTCGCAGCCGAGCACATCGGAGCGGTGCCGATAGCGTTTGTGCCAGCCGCCGAAGCTTTTCTGGCAGGAGATATTTTCCAGGCTCATGACCGACCTCAGAAATGGATGACGGAACGGATGCTCTTGCCTTCATGCATCAGGTCGAACGCCTTGTTGATATCTTCCAGGCCCATGGTGTGGGTGATGAACGTATCCAGCGGGATTTCGCCGGTTTCAGCCATCTCGACATAGCTTGGCAACTCGGTACGGCCACGCACGCCGCCGAACGCCGAACCGCGCCAGACGCGACCGGTTACCAGCTGGAATGGACGCGTGGAGATTTCCTGGCCAGCACCGGCGACGCCGATGATTACCGACTCGCCCCACCCCTTGTGGCAGCACTCGAGTGCGGCACGCATCAATTGCACATTACCGATGCATTCAAAGGAAAAGTCGACGCCGCCATCGGTCATGTCGACGATGACTTCCTGGATCGGACGATCGAAATCTTTCGGGTTCACACAATCGGTTGCACCCAACTGCTTGGCGATCTCGAACTTGGCCGGGTTGATGTCGATGGCGATGATCCGCGCAGCCTTGGCTTTGACGGCGCCTATCACTGCCGACAGACCGATGCCGCCGAGGCCGAAAATGGCGACGGTATCACCTGGTTTTACCTTGGCGGTATTAAGAACGGCACCGATGCCGGTGGTGACACCGCAGCCCAGCAGGCAGACTTTTTCCAGCGGCGCTTCTTTTTGAATTTTGGCGACGGAGATTTCCGGCAGCACGGTGTACTCGGAGAACGTCGACGTCCCCATGTAGTGGAAAATGGGTTGGCCTTTGTAGGAAAAACGCGAAGTGCCATCCGGCATCAGGCCTTTACCCTGAGTCGCGCGAATCGCCTGGCACAGGTTGGTTTTACCCGACAGACAGAATTTGCACTGGCGACATTCCGGGGTGTACAGCGGGATCACATGATCGCCGACTGCGACGGAGGTCACGCCCTCACCGATAGCCTCGACCACCGCGCCACCTTCGTGACCGAGGATCGACGGGAAGATACCTTCCGGGTCCGCCCCCGACAGCGTGTAGGCGTCGGTATGGCAGACACCGGAGGCAACCACACGCAGCAGGACTTCGCCGGCCTTGGGCATGGCGACATCGACTTCAACGATCTCGAGGGGTTTCTTGGCCTCGAAGGCAACGGCAGCGCGCGACTTGATCATGTGGATTCTCCAGTGAATTAAAACGAGACAGTGAGTGTAATACACCGCCTGACGGTGAATAATCCGGACAAAAGCAAAACATTATTGCCATACAGGGATAATCCTTGATGTCCGAAAACCGCTGGGAAGGTATCGACGAGTTCGTCGCCGTGGCCGAGTGCAGTCAGTTCACGGCTGCCGCGGAACGCCTCGGGGTTTCTTCCTCCCACATCAGTCGACAAATAGTACGCCTCGAAGAGCGCCTTCAGACGCGACTGCTTTATCGCAGCACCCGCCGGGTCACTCTGACCGAAGCCGGGCAAACCTTTCTGCAACATTGCCAGCGCCTGCAGGATGGACGCGAAGAAGCACTGCGAGCGGTGGGTGACCTGACCAGTGAACCCAAAGGCATGCTGCGCATGACCTGCGCCGTGGCGTACGGCGAACGATTCATCGTGCCGCTGGTAACCCGTTTCATGGGGCTCTATCCGCAACTGCGCATCGACATCGAACTGAGCAATCGTCAACTCGACCTCGTGCACGAAGGGCTGGACCTGGCGATCCGTCTCGGTCGCCTGCAGGACTCGCGGCTGGTAGCGACACGCCTGGCGCCACGACGCATGTACCTGTGCGCATCGCCGTCTTACCTGGAACGGTATGGTCGCCCGCATAGTTTGTCGGAACTGAGCCGCCACAACTGCCTCATCGGTAGCTCGGACATCTGGCAACTGGAACAGAACGGGCGGGAATTTTCCCAGCGAGTACAGGGAAACTGGCGCTGCAACAGTGGGCAAGCGGTGCTGGATGCGGCGTTACAGGGGGTGGGCTTGTGTCAGCTGCCGGACTACTACGTGCTGGAGCATCTGAAAAACGGCGAATTGATTTCGCTGCTGGAAGCTCACCAACCGCCGAACACCGCCGTGTGGGCGCTTTATCCACAGCAGCGACATTTGTCGCCGAAGGTGCGCAAGCTGGTGGATTATTTGAAGGAAGGATTGGCTGAGCGGCCGGAGTATCGGAGCTAAAGTATGTTTTCAGTGCCAGTTTTATTGGCTGAGATACCGCTTTCGCGAGCAAGCCCGCTCCCACAGGGGGCGCTGGCGAACACCGAAAAGCCGGGCAACGCAAAACACTGTGGGAGCGAGCCTGCTCGCGATGGCGGCAGAACAGTCAACGAATCATTCAGCGGCGATTAGCCCAACGCTGGCGCAACCATTCCAGGTCTTCGGGGCGCGTAACCTTGAGGTTGTCGGACCGGCCTTCGATCAGGCGCGGCGCCAGACCCGCCCACTCCATCGCCGAAGCTTCGTCAGTGATGACCGCATCGGCCACCAGACTGTCGGCCAACGCCCGATGCAACGCCCCTAGGCGAAACATCTGCGGCGTATAGGCTTGCCAGATCACACTGCGATCCACGGTTTCGACCACGCGACCGTGCTTGTCGACCCGCTTGAGGGTATCGCGTGCCGGAACCGCCAGCAGTCCGCCAACCGGATCATCTGCGAGTTCACCCAGCAACTTGTCCAGATCATCACGGCTCAGATTCGGCCGCGCGGCATCGTGAACCAACACCCAATCCTCATCGTCGGCGCCTTGCGCATGCAAATGCAGTAACGCATTGAGTACCGACCCGGAACGCTCGGAGCCACCTTCAACCCGCTGAATTCGCGGATCGCAAGCACACGCCAGATTCGGCCAATAAGGATCATCAACAGCAAGACTGACCACCAACCCTTTCAGGGAAGGATGATCAAGGAAACAGCCGAGGCTGTGTTCGAGAATAGTGCGCCCGCCCAGCTGCAAGTATTGCTTGGGACGGTCCGCGGCCATACGGGCACCGACGCCCGCGGCAGGAATTACAGCCCAGAAGGCTGGTAACGAGGGGTTCATTGAGCCAACTGGTAAAGGGTTTCACCGTCCTTGACCATGCCCAACTCATGACGAGCCCGCTCTTCAACGGTCTCCATGCCCTTTTTCAATTCACTGACTTCAGCGTCCATCACTCGATTACGCTCAAGCAGCCCCTCGTTCTCAGCGTGTTGATCTGCGATCTGCTGAGTCAGTTCGGCCACTTGCGCCAGACTGCCATTACCCACCCACAGGCGGTATTGCAGGCCAGCCAGCAGCAGGAGCAACACGAGGAACAACCAATTGGGACTGCGCATCGAATATCAGGTATCCAGTGAAAAAAGACAGCCATGCCAAAACTTTGAAGCTTCTGATAGCACGAAGCCTGGAAGACCCAGGCTTGTGCTTATAAGGCATCAGATTAGTGGCAAATCCATCGCTGTAGCGATTTTTCCGACACAATCCGGTGTCTTTTTACCAATTAACGATTAACCGCGGAATTCACTGCGACCGTTGTACTTGGCTTTGCCATTCAACTGCTCTTCGATACGCAGCAATTGGTTGTACTTGGAAACACGGTCCGAACGGCACAGGGAGCCGGTCTTGATCTGGCCAGCCGCGGTACCCACAGCCAGGTCGGCAATGGTCGAATCTTCTGTTTCGCCGGAGCGGTGCGAGATCACGGCGGTGTAACCAGCGGCCTTGGCCATCTGGATGGCTTCCAGGGTTTCGGTCAGGGTGCCGATCTGGTTGAACTTGATCAGGATCGAGTTGGCGATCTTTTTATCGATGCCTTCTTTCAGGATCTTGGTGTTGGTCACGAACAGGTCGTCGCCCACCAGCTGAGTTTTCTCGCCGATCTTGTCGGTGAGGATTTTCCAGCCAGCCCAGTCGGACTCGTCCAGACCGTCTTCGATCGAGATGATCGGGTAACGCTCGGTCAAGCCTTTCAGGTAGTCAGCGAAACCTTCAGCGGTGAACACCTGGCCTTCGCCGGACAGGTTGTATTTACCGTCTTCGTAGAATTCGCTGGCAGCGCAGTCCAGCGCCAGGGTCACGTCGGTGCCCAGCTTGTAACCGGCGTTAGCCACGGCTTCGGAGATCACTTTCAAAGCGTCTTCGTTGGAGGCCAGGTTCGGTGCGAAACCACCTTCGTCGCCCACTGCAGTGCTCAGGCCACGGGCCTTCAGAACAGCTTTCAGGTGATGGAAAATCTCGGTGCCCATGCGCAGACCTTCCGAGAAAGACT
Source organism: Pseudomonas sp. BF-B-26 (assembly GCF_019956495.1). Classification (NCBI taxonomy): domain Bacteria; kingdom Pseudomonadati; phylum Pseudomonadota; class Gammaproteobacteria; order Pseudomonadales; family Pseudomonadaceae; genus Pseudomonas; species Pseudomonas sp. BF-B-26. The sequence continues at coordinate 56,634 of NZ_JAHBDP010000081.1, forward strand.
TGGCGCCTACTGGCTGAACCATGAACTCCTGGATGTCGACGTTGTTATCGGCGTGTTCGCCACCGTTGATGATGTTCATCATCGGAACCGGCATCGAGTAAACACCCGGGGTGCCGTTCAGGTTGGCGATGTGCGCGTACAGCGGCAGGTCCTGGTCCTGTGCGGCGGCCTTGGCGGCTGCCAGGGAAACGGCGAGGATCGCGTTGGCGCCCAGGGAACCTTTGTTTTCAGTACCGTCGAGCTTGATCATCGCGTGATCCAGCGCTTTCTGGTCGCTTGGGTCTGTACCCAGCAACAGGTCGCGGATCGGACCGTTGATGTTGGCGACGGCTTTGAGTACGCCCTTGCCCAGGTAACGGCTCTTGTCGCCATCACGCAGCTCGAGCGCTTCACGCGAGCCAGTGGAAGCACCGGACGGCGCGCAAGCACTGCCGATGATGCCGTTATCGAGAAGCACGTCCGCTTCCACGGTGGGGTTGCCACGGGAGTCGAGAACTTCACGACCTTTGATGTCGACGATTTTTGCCATTGTTGTAAACACTCCAAAGTTGACGAAAACGACGCAGCTGAAGGAAATCTTGTATCGCCGGCAAGTAACGTGCAGCGGGCAGACTTGCGGACGATAAGGCTCAGACCCGAGGGCCTGAGCATTAATTCGTGCGGTACTTTACCGGAGAAATGAGGATTACGCGGTTTCTACCGTCGGAAAACTCTTCACCAGTTCGTCCAAAGCTTTGAGCTGGGCCAGGAATGGCTCCAGTTTGTCCAGACGCAGGGCGCAAGGGCCGTCGCATTTGGCGTTGTCCGGGTCCGGATGCGCTTCGAGGAACAGACCGGCCAGCGACTGGCTCATGCCAGCCTTGGCCAGATCGAGGACCTGAGCACGGCGACCGCCGGCGGAATCGGAGCGACCACCGGGCATTTGCAGCGCGTGAGTCACGTCGAAGAACACCGGGTATTCGAACTGCTTCATGATGCCGAAGCCGAGCATGTCGACGACCAGGTTGTTGTAGCCGAAGCTCGAACCGCGTTCGCAGAGGATCAACTGATCGTTACCCGCTTCCACGCATTTGCTCAGGATGTGTTTCATTTCCTGAGGCGCGAGAAACTGGGCTTTCTTGATGTTGATCACCGCACCGGTCTTGGCCATCGCAACCACCAGGTCGGTCTGGCGCGACAAGAAGGCCGGCAGCTGGATGATATCGCAGACTTCAGCGACGACCGCGGCCTGATCAGGCTCGTGGACGTCGGTGATGATCGGCACGCCGAACGCTTGCTTGATGTCCTGAAAAATCCGCATGCCCTCTTCCAGACCGGGGCCACGGTAAGAGGTCACGGAGGAACGGTTGGCCTTGTCGAAGCTGGCCTTGAACACGTAAGGGATACCGAGTTTCTGGGTGACCTTTACGTATTCTTCGCAGACCTGCATCGCCATGTCGCGGCTTTCCAGCACGTTCATACCACCGAAAAGCACCATTGGCTTGTCGTTGGCAATCTCGATATCGCCTACGCGGATGATCTTCTGGGCCATCGGATTTACGCCTTCTTCTGGTGTTGAACCAAAGCTGCTTTAACGAAACCGCTGAACAACGGGTGACCGTCGCGTGGTGTCGAGGTGAACTCAGGGTGGAACTGGCAAGCGACGAACCATGGATGATCCGGGGCTTCAACCACTTCTACCAAGGCGCCATCACCGGAACGACCAGTGACTTTCAGACCGGCTTCCATGATTTGCGGCAGCAGGTTGTTGTTCACTTCGTAGCGGTGACGGTGACGCTCGACGATCACGTCCTTGGCGTAGCAATCGTGCACCAGGGAACCCGACTCCAGCAGGCAATCCTGAGCGCCAAGGCGCATGGTGCCGCCCAGATCGGACGATTCGGTACGGGTTTCGACGGCGCCGGTGGCATCTTCCCACTCGGTGATCAGACCCACGACCGGATGACCGCTGGCACGATCGAACTCGGTGGAGTTGGCGTCTTTCCAGCCCAGCACGTTACGAGCGAACTCGATCACGGCCACTTGCATGCCCAGGCAGATGCCCAGGTACGGAACCTTGTTTTCGCGAGCGAATTGAACGGCAGTGATCTTGCCTTCCACGCCTCGCAGACCGAAGCCACCAGGTACCAGAATCGCGTCGACACCTTCCAGCAGCGCAGTGCCCTGGTTTTCGATGTCTTCGGAGTCGATGTAGCGCAGGTTGACCTTGGTGCGGTTGCTGATGCCGGCGTGACTCATCGCTTCGATCAGCGACTTGTAGGCGTCCAGCAGTTCCATGTACTTGCCGACCATCGCGATGGTGACTTCATGCTCAGGGTTGAGCTTGGCGTCGACCACGGCTTCCCACTCGGACAGATCGGCGCCGCCACATTGCAGGCCGAAACGCTCGACAACGAAATCATCCAGGCCCTGGGAGTGCAGAATGCCCGGGATCTTGTAGATGGTGTCGGCGTCTTCCAGCGCAATCACCGCACGTTCTTCAACGTTGGTGAACTGAGCGATCTTGCGACGCGAGGAGATATCGATCGGGTGATCGGAACGGCAGACCAGCACGTCAGGCTGCAGGCCGATGGAACGCAGTTCCTTGACCGAGTGCTGGGTTGGCTTGGTTTTGGTTTCGCCGGCAGTGGCGATGTACGGCACCAGTGTCAGGTGCATCAGCATCGCGCGCTTGGCGCCGACTTCGAAACGCAATTGACGGATCGCTTCGAGGAACGGCTGGGACTCGATGTCACCCACGGTGCCACCGATCTCGACCATGGCCACGTCGGCATCGCCGGCGCCCTTGATGATCCGGCGCTTGATTTCGTCGGTGATGTGCGGGATCACCTGAATGGTGGCGCCCAGGTAATCACCACGGCGCTCTTTGCGCAGGACGTGTTCGTAGACACGGCCGGTGGTGAAGTTGTTGTTCTGGGTCATGGTCGTGCGGATGAACCGCTCGTAGTGGCCAAGGTCCAGGTCGGTCTCGGCGCCGTCGTGGGTGACGAACACTTCACCGTGCTGGAACGGGCTCATGGTGCCCGGGTCAACGTTGATGTACGGGTCCAGCTTCAGCATGGTGACCTTAAGTCCCCGCGCCTCCAGGATGGCCGCCAATGAAGCCGATGCGATGCCTTTCCCCAATGAAGAAACAACACCGCCCGTGACGAATATGTAGCGCGTCATGAAAAACCCTAGAAGTCTGCGTTAAAGCGGTCCGAGCCGCCGGGGAAAGCGAAGGAAGGCCGAAGCCCCCGATCACCTGCATTAATCACAGTGCACCTTTCAAAAAAACCGCCGCGTTGGGACAGACCGGAAGATGAAACACCGGTACGTTGCTCGCTACACATTTTTTGGAATCGCCCAGCAAAGACTGCTTGGTAATCGGCAACTCCTGCAATTCAGGCGAATCCACAGAAGTTGTATCAAGAAGGGAGCGTAGTCTACCGGAAAGCCCCTTTCAGCTCAAACCTAGATCTTCGTGCGGTGGCTGCCAATGCAAATTCCAATGCTCCTTTGCACTGCCATCCAAGCCCCGCAGGTTGGCCACCGCCAGCAATTGCTCGTCTCGGTAGAGCAGCGGCAATCTGCCACGGACGAAACCCGGCACGCCGCTTTCATTGAGCAATCGCTTCAGATCGCGATGGCCGCGACCGGGCAGACTCATCACCTCACCTCCCTCACGATAGCGGATATGCAGCAAGCCATCGGGGATTTGGCCGGTAAGTGTGAGCACGCCGTTATCCGGCAACGCCAGCGATAGCGAGGGTTCAGGCCAATTTCCGACGGCGGGCGACGGGCGCAACCAACTGCCGGACAACCACCAGATACGCCCACCAGCCCGATGCAATTCGCCATCCGCCAGCCGCCAGATCGGGCAGGCATCGCCGGTGGCATCACGTAAATCCTCCCAACCCGACCAATGGTCACTGTCCGGCAGTCGCGTCAGCGGTTCGAGCCAGTGACTTAAGGCATTACGCTGACGAGCAGCGGACAGCGTTGCCAATGCCCCCAACTCAAGGGACGGCAATCCCAGCCAATCAAAATCATTGGCCGTGCTGGCACCGGCCAGGTCGATTTGCGCAAGCTCATCGAGCAATCCCTGCGCTTCGCTCAGGTGCGCAGCGCTGCGGGCCATGGTCGTTACCGCTTGCGGCCAGCGCTTGGTCAATCCCGGGAAAACCTGATGGCGCAGGTAATTTCGCGAGAATTGCCGATCCTGGTTCGATGGGTCTTCGATCCAGCTCAGCCGATGCTCCGCCGCATAGGCTTCAAGTTCAGCCCGCGTGACATCGAGCAATGGCCGCAGCAGCAGCCCTTTACCGAGTAGGCGCTGGCGTGGCATCCCCGACAATCCCCTCACCCC
>NZ_JAHBDP010000082.1:0-59581 GCF_019956495.1 Pseudomonas sp. BF-B-26
CGCGAAGGCGGAGTGTCAGTCAACATTGATGTCGACTGACACTCCGCCTTCGCGAGCAAGCCCGCTCCCACATTGGATTTGCTGTGTTTTAAAGATCAGTTCAACCACCACTCATGTTCATAAACCGCACAATCTGTACCTCCCCGTCTGGACTGAAATCATGGCGCAGTGGCTTGCCGCGCAAGGCCTTCTGCACCGCGTTGATCACCGGTTGGTCATCCAGCGGATAACGCCGCAGCAATCCCCGCAAATCCAGCGCATCATCCTGCCCCAGACACAGCAACAGCTTCCCTTCAACCGTCATCCGCACCCGATTGCAGCTGCCACAAAAGTTATGACTATTGGGCGAAATGAAACCAATGCGCGTCTCGGGATGGCGTTCCAGACGCACGTAGCGCGCCGGTCCGCCGCTGTTTTCGGTGCTGTCGAGCAAGCGATGCTGGCTGGCGATCAGCGTGCGCACTTCGTCGCTGGAACAGAACGATTCGCCCCGGGAACGACCGACGTCGCCCAAGGGCATTTCTTCGATGAAGCTGATATCGATGCGCTGATCAATCGCGTACTGCACCAACGCCGGGACTTCATCGAAGTTGCGCCCCTTCATCACCACGCAGTTGAGCTTGACCCGCTCAAACCCTGCGTCCCGCGCCGCTTCGATGCCGTTGAGCACCTGGTCGAGATCGCCGTTGCGGGTGATCGCCCGAAACTTCTGCCCGTCCAGGCTATCGAGGCTGATGTTCATCCGCTTGACCCCGGCGTCGACCAACGGCCGGGCCAGACGGCCCAGTTGCGAGCCATTGCTGGTCATCACCAGCTCACGCAAACCGGGCAACGCGGCGATGTTGCGGCACAGTCCGACAATGCCAGGGCGGATCAGCGGCTCGCCGCCGGTCAGGCGGATTTTGCGTACCCCCAGGCCGACGAACAGCGTCGCCAAGCGCTGCAATTCCTCCAGCGTGAGCACCTGCTGACGCGGCAGGAACGTCATGTTTTTCGCCATGCAATACACACAGCGAAAATCACAGCGGTCCGTCACCGACATCCGCAGATAGTCGATCTGCCGCCCAAAACCATCCTGCATCACAGCGTTCATCACTTCTCCCGGTTTGCCTCGAGGCTCACTGCACCAGCGGTGAGTCGGCGCCCTGCAAGTGGATGCCACGAATATCGGCTGCACCGATCAGGGTTTGCAGGTACTGCACCAGGGCTTTCTGCCAGACGCCTTGCTGCAACTGCGTGCGGATTGCCGTCGACACCACTTCATAGGGCAGCGGCATGCCTTCGATCCGCTGATCGACGCTGACCACATGCCAGCCGTAGCGACTTTCCAGCGGTTTGCTGGCCAGGCCTGGTGCCAGAGTGAACAGCTGACGCTCCAGCTCGGGCACGGTCTGGCCCTTGCTGATCTGTCCCAAAGAACCGCCTTGAGCCTTCGACGGGCAGGCCGAATATTTCACGGCCAGCTCGGCGAAACTGCCGGGGAATTCATCCAGCTGCTGCAGCAGGACTTCGGCCTGCCCCTGCGCCAGCTCCCGGGCCTCGACATCGTCTGGAGCACATTCGAGCAAGATGTGCCGCACCGCCAACAACGGCGCGCTGTGGAAGCGTCCGCGATTGTTTTCGTAGTAACGCAGACTCGATTCCTCGTCGCACTGCGGCACTTTCACCTCACGCTCAAGCAACAAACGCGTGGCCGCTTCTTCTTCGTTCTCACCGGCGCCGATCTCCAGCGACACCCCGAGTTCGGTGATGCGCTGCTGCAACAACTCGCGGATCACCAGCGCGCGGGCGGCCAGGAAGACCGCCTCCTCGCGGCTTTCGGCCGGATGATATTGCAGCTCCTGGGCCATCGCTTCCGGGGTGATCGACACCTCGTTGACGCTGATGATCGGCCACTCCTGTTCACTGCTGGCGATCAACTGCGCCGGGGCGTCATCGGCCGCCGCAGGCTCAACCGGCAGGGCTTCGAACTGCGCTTCTGCGACCGGCGCGATGTCCAGAACGACCTCGGCTTTTTTTGAAGAACCGCAGCCACCGCTGCCCCCGTTACCGCCACCACATCCACATCCACCTGACATGATTGTCTCCTCAGTACTTCTGACGAACGATTTGATAACGACGCCCCAAGTACCAGATCGGTGCGCTGATCATGTGTACGAGACGGGTGAAGGGGAACAGCACAAACAGGGTCAAGCCGAGAAACACATGCAATTTGTAGATCAACCCGACCGGCGCGATGGCCGCCGCTGCTTCCACTGGCCGCAACAGCACGGTGTTCTGCGCCCAATCGGCGAGCATCACCATCACCGAGCCGTCCATGTGGCTGGTGGACGCGACGATGGTCAGCAGACCGAGCAGCAATTGCGCCAGCAGCACCAGCAGCACCAGGATGTCCGAAGGACTGGAAGTGGCACGGACCCGAGGATCGCTAAGCCGGCGGTTAACCAGCATCAGCAGGCCGATCAGGCACAGCAGGCCGAAGAGCCCACCGGAAACCATTGCCAACAACTGCTTGTTCTCAGTGCTGATCACATGGTGATAAACCGACGCTGGGGTCAGCAGGCCGACAAAGTGTCCGGCCAGTACGAACAGCACGCCAATGTGGAAGAAGTTGCTCGCCACGCGCATGCCGCGCTGATTGAGCATCTGGCTGGAGCCCGCTTTCCAGGTGTACTGCGACAGATCGAAGCGCGCCCAGCTGCCAATCAGGCAAATCGCCAGGGCGACATAGGGATAGACCCCGAACAACAACAGGTTCCATTTAGACATTGCCTACCTCCTTGGCTGGCACGGCGGCCAGCCCTTCATGCTGAAAATCCACCCAGTGCAATGGCACTGCGCTTTCCTCACGGGCCTTGCCCGGTGCGCTAGGCAGTGAACTGCAACGGTCCTGCTGTTCGGCCTGGAGGAAGTCCACGGCCTCCTCTTCCCAGATCTTGTCGAGGGCTTCGAGGGAGTCGTCGCGCGGTTCCGCCGCGACCTGCGCCCGCAGGTCGGCGACTGCCTGATGCGGCTCGGCCCCGGCAATTTGCAGCAGCGCCCGGAAGCAGCTGGCATAGGCGCTTTCGCGCTCTTCCAGACGTGCCGCGAGCAAGGCCAGCAAGTGCGAAACATCCGCCAGGCCCTCGCGGGCCTCGAGGTCTTCGCGGGTGGAGAGGAACTCCAGGTACAGCGGGATGTAGTCGGGCAGCTCTTTGACGCCGATGGCAAAACCGGCTTCTTCGTATTGCGCCATCATGTCGACCATCGCCTGGCCACGGTCGCGGGATTCACCGTGCACGTGCTCGAACAACAGCAGCGACAGCGAGCGCCCTCGTCCGAACAGCGCACCGTAGTGCTCCTGCCCGTCCATCAAGTCATTGGCGCAGATCAGCTCGAGCAATTCGAATAACGCACCGCGCTGTTTAGGGCTGATTTCCCGTGACTGGATGATCGCTTGCTCCAGTTCGTCGCGACCGCCAATCAGCGTCTCGGTCGGGTAATCGAGCAGCAGCGAAATCACTTTGAGAATTTGCATGCTCATTCCTCCCACAACTGGACGGTTTTCAGGATGTCGCGGCGGTTGGCTTTCTTCGCACCGAACATGTTGGTGTCGGAGCTGCCGCTACAGCCGCTGCCGAAACTGAAACCGCAACCGGAACGTTCGGCGAAGGCATCGCTCATGGCGTCTTCACGGTGCGCGCTCGGTACCACAAAGCGGTCTTCATAGTTGGCGATCGCCAGGTAGCGATACATCTCCTCGACCTGGGCCACGCTCAAGCCAACATCCTTGAGTACTTGCAGGTCCTGAACCCCGTCGACTTGCTCGGAACGTTTGTAGGCGCGCATCGCCAGCAAGCGTTTAAGCGCACGCTTCACCGGTTTTTCATCGCCCGCCGTCAGCAGGTTGGCCAGGTACTTCAGTGGAATACGCAGGCTGTCGACGTCCGGGATCACCCCGTTCATGCCGACGGTGCCGGCAGTGGCGGCGTTCTGGATCGGCGACAGCGGCGGTACGTACCAAACCATCGGCAAGGTGCGGTATTCCGGGTGCAGCGGCAGTGCGAGTTTCCAGTCCACGGCCATTTTGTAGACCGGCGAACGCTGGGCTGAATCGATCACCGACTGCGGTACACCATCGGCCAGAGCCTGACGGATCACCGCCGGGTCATTTGGATCGAGGAAGATCTCCAGTTGTTTCTCGTACAGGTCCTGCTCATTGGCGGTGCTCGCCACTTCGCTGATGCGGTCGGCGTCATACAGCAGCACGCCGAGGTAACGGATGCGCCCAACGCAGGTTTCGGCGCAAACGGTCGGCATCCCGGCTTCGATACGCGGGTAGCAGAAGATGCATTTCTCGGACTTGCCGCTCTTCCAGTTGAAATAGATCTTCTTGTACGGGCAGCCGCTGATGCACATCCGCCAGCCACGGCATTTCTCCTGGTCGATCAGGACGATGCCGTCTTCTTCACGCTTGTAGATCGCCCCGCTCGGGCAAGCCGCTGCGCACGTCGGGTTGAGGCAGTGCTCGCACAGGCGCGGCAAATACATCATGAAGGTGTTTTCGTACTCGCCGTAAATGTCCGCCTGGATCTTGTCGAAGTTCTTGTCCTTGCGACGCTTGGCGAATTCGGTGCCGAGGATCTCTTCCCAGTTCGGGCCCCACTCGATTTTTTCCATGCGTTTGCCGGAAATCAGCGAACGCGGGCGCGCGGTGGGCTGATGCTCGCCCAGCGGCGCGGTGTGCAGGTGCTGATAATCGAAGTCGAACGGTTCGTAGTAGTCGTCGAGGCTCGGCAGGTCAGGGTTGGCGAAAATGTTCGCCAACACGCGGAATTTACCGCCGATGCGCGGGTTGATCGTGCCGTTGGCGTTGCGGATCCAGCCGCCCTTCCATTTGTCCTGGTTTTCCCATTCTTTCGGGTAGCCGATCCCGGGTTTCGATTCGACGTTGTTGAACCAGGCGTATTCCATGCCTTCGCGGCTGGTCCAAACGTTTTTGCAGGTGATCGAGCAGGTGTGGCAACCGATGCATTTGTCCAGGTTCAGAACCATGCCGATTTGTGAGCGAATCTTCATCTCAGTTCTCCTCAATATCGGTCGGCAGCGGACGTGGCAGGTCATCGCCACTTGAACCATCGAGCCAGTCGACTTTGGACATTTTGCGCACCACGACGAATTCGTCGCGGTTGCAACCGACCGTGCCGTAATAGTTGAAACCGTAGGCTTGCTGGGCATAGCCGCCGATCATGTGGGTCGGCTTGAGCACGACGCGGGTGACCGAGTTGTGATGGCCGCCACGGGTCTTGGTGGTTTCCGAACCGGGCACGTTCACGATCCGTTCCTGTGCGTGATACATCATCACCATGCCGTCCTTGACCCGTTGGCTGACCACCGCACGGGCGGTCAGCGCACCGTTGACGTTGAAGCACTCGATCCAGTCGTTGTCCTCGATGCCGGCGCTTTTCGCGTCGTTCTCCGAGAGCCAGACAATCGGCCCGCCGCGGCTGAGGGTGAGCATCAGCAGGTTATCGCTGTAGGTGCTGTGGATGCCCCACTTCTGGTGCGGGGTGATCCAGTTCAGGACGATTTCCTTGTGGCCGTTACTGCGCTTGCCTTTCACCCCTTCGATGGTGCGGGTGTTGACCGGCGGCCGATAACTCATCAGTTGCTCGCCGAACGCCTGCATCCACGGGTGATCCTGGTAGAACTGCTGACGACCGGTGATGGTGCGCCATGGGATGCCTTCGTGAACGTTGGTGTAGCCGGCGTTGTAGCTGACGTGATCGTCTTCGAGCCCCGACCAGGTCGGGCTGGAAATGATCTTGCGCGGTTGTGCCTGAATGTCGCGGAAACGGATGGCCTCGTGGGCCTTGGACAGCGCCAGGTGGCTGTGGTCGATGCCGGTGAATTCCGACAGTGCGGCCCAGGCCTTGACGGCGACCTGGCCGTTGGTTTCCGGTGCCAGGGACAGAATCACTTCAGCGGCGTCGATGGCCGTGTCGATTTTCGGCCGACCCTGGCTGATACCGGCATCGCCTTCTTTGTGATTGAGTTCACCGAGGAATTTCACTTCGTCTTCGGTGTTCCAGTTGATGCCTTTGCCGCCGTTGCCGTTTTTCTCCAGCAATGGCCCCAGGGACGAGAACTGCTTGTAGATGTTCGGGTAGTCACGCTCCACCACGTGCAGGTTCGGCGCGTTTTTGCCCGGCTCCGGTGCCACACCAGCGCTTTTCCAATCGGTGCCGCCAAACGGTTGGGCCAGTTCGCCGACGCTGTCGTGCATCAGTGGGATGGTCACCAGGTCCTTCTCAACGCCCAGGTGCCCTTCGGACATGCTGGAAAACGCCTTGGCGATGCCTTTGTAGATTTCCCAGTCGGAACGCGATTCCCACGCCGGGTCGATGGCGGCCGACAACGGGTGAATGAACGGGTGCATGTCCGAGGTGTTCATGTCGTCTTTTTCGTACCAGGTTGCGGTCGGCAACACGATGTCGGAATAGACGCAGGTCGAAGACATGCGGAAGTCCAGCGTGGTGACCAGATCGAGCTTGCCGATGGCGCCCTCGTCCACCCATTCGGCTTCTTCGGGTTTGCAATCGCCGACCTGGCCGATGTCTTCGTTCATCACACCGTTTTTGGTGCCGAGCAGGTACTTGAGCATGTACTCGTGGCCCTTGCCCGAGGAGCCCAGCAGGTTGGAACGCCAGATGAACATGTTGCGCGGGAAGTTGACCGGGCTGTCCGGCTGTTCGCAGGAGAAACGCAGCGAACCGTCCTGCAGCGACTTGACCACGTAGTCTTTCGGGTCCATGCCGGCCGCAGCAGCGTCGCGGCAAATGTGCAAAGGGTTAGTGTTGAGTTGCGGAGCGCTGGGCAACCAGCCGGCGCGTTCAGCGCGGATGTTGTAGTCCAGGGCATGCTCAGGGAATTGCGATTTATCGGCCAATGGCGAGAGCACGTCGTGCATGCTCATCTTCTCGTGGCGCCACTGCGAACTGTGGGCGTAGAAGAAGCTGGTGCCGTTCATTTGGCGAGGCGGACGGTTCCAGTCCAGGCCGAATGCCAGGGGCAGCCAGCCGCACTGCGGACGGAGTTTTTCCTGACCGACGTAGTGCGCCCAACCGCCACCGGTCTGACCGACACACCCGCAAAGCATGAGCATGTTGATCAGCCCGCGGTAGTTCATGTCCATGTGGTACCAGTGGTTCATCGCCGCGCCGACGATGATCATCGAGCGCCCCTTGGTCTTGTCGGCGTTGTCGGCGAACTCACGGGCAATCTGGATGGCTTTCTCACGGCTGACGCCGGTGATCTGCTCTTGCCATGCCGGGGTGCCAGGCACCGAGGCGTCGTCGTAATCCTTGGCCACATTTTCGCCGCCGAGGCCGCGATCGATCGCCAGGTTGGCGGCCGACAGGTCGAACACGGTGGCAACTTTGGCCACGCTGCCGTCTGCCAGCACCACGTTATGCACCGGCACGCGGCGGTATTGCACGGCATCGCCGGCCACGTGCTGGAAGTGCTCGTGGGACTCGCCGGCAAAATACGGGAACGCCACTTCGGCGACGTCATCGCCGATCAGGCTCAGCTTCAGATCGATCTCACGGCCTTCGCCGCCTTCACGAGGCAGGATGTTCCACTTGCCCTTCTCGCCCCAGCGATAACCAATGGAACCCTGAGGGGACACCAGCTCGCCGCTGACATCCAGCGCGATGGTTTTCCATTCCGGGTTGTTTTCCTGGCCGAGGTTGTCGGTCAGGTCACTGGCGCGCAGGAAGCGGTCTGGCTGGTAACCGGCGCCCGGTGCCTTGTCGACCATTTGCTTGAGCAGCACCAGCACCGGCAAATCGGTGAAGCGCTTGGCGTAGTCGCTGAAATAGGCGCTCGGTTTGTCCAGGTGGAACTCTTTGAAGATCACATGGTTGAACGCCTGGGCCAGCGCCGCATCGGTGCCTTGCTTAGGGTTCAGCCACAGGTCAGTGAGCTTGGCGACTTCCGAGTAATCCGGAGTGATCGCGACCGTCTTGGTGCCCTTGTAACGAACTTCGGTAAAGAAGTGCGCGTCCGGGGTACGGGTCTGCGGAACATTGGAGCCCCAGGCAATGATGTAGTTGGAGTTGTACCAGTCGGCCGATTCCGGCACGTCGGTCTGCTCGCCCCAGACCATCGGCGAGGCCGGTGGCAGGTCGCAGTACCAATCATAGAAACTCAGGCAGGCGCCGCCGATCAGCGACAGGTAACGAGAACCTGCGGCGTAGCTGACCATCGACATGGCCGGGATCGGCGAGAAACCGACGATCCGGTCAGGGCCGTATTGCTTGATGGTGTAGACGTTGGCCGCGGCGATGATCTCGTTGACTTCTTCCCAGTTGGAACGAATGAAGCCACCCATGCCGCGCTTGCTTTTATAGGAGTCGGCCTTGACCTTGTCCTCGACGATGCTGGCCCAGGCTTCCACCGGCGCCATGGTTTGCCGCGCATCGCGCCAGAGCTTGAGCAACGGTTTGCGGATTTTCGGGTACTTGAGCCGGTTGGCGCTGTAGATGTACCAGCTGTAACTGGCACCACGCGGACAGCCACGGGGCTCATGGTTGGGCAGATCGTTACGGGTACGCGGGTAGTCGGTCTGCTGGGTTTCCCAAGTAATCAGGCCGTTCTTGACGTAGATCTTCCACGAGCACGAGCCGGTGCAGTTCACCCCGTGGGTGGAGCGCACGATCTTGTCGTACTGCCAGCGCGAACGGTAGACGTTCTCCCAGTCGCGAGACTCTTTGCGGGTCTCTCCATGACCGTCGGAAAACTCGTTTTGCTTACGGTTGAAAAACCGCAATTGATCCAGTAAATGACTCACGGTGTAGTCCTCTCAGGCTTTGTCGCGGAGTCTGTGCCCCGCCCACGCAATGGTTGGATTCGGGTCGTCTCAGCAGGGTGTCGCGGCGCCTTTGCGCGCGTACCACCACCAGGTCACCACGATGCAGCTCAGGTAAAAGACGACGAACATGTAGAAGGCCATCTCCGGGCCGCCGGTCAGGGCCATCGAAGAGCCGAAGGATTTGGGAATGAAGAACGCACCGAAGGCGCCCATGGCCGAACTGAAGCCCAAGACGGCGGCTGACTCTTTGCCGGCATTTTTCAGCGCTTGTTCACGCACGGCGGGTGGTTTTCCGGCGGAAGCTTTTTCGTGCTGGGTGCGGAAGATCACCGGGATCATGCGGAAGGTGGAGCCGTTGCCGATGCCAGTGGTAATAAACAGCAGCATGAACATGCCGAGGAAGCCGTAGAAGTTGCCGCCGGTACCGTTCTGCGGCAGGAAGTGCATCACGGCGAAGACCATCACGATCATCAGCACGAAGTTCCACAAGGTCACTTTCGCGCCGCCGAGCTTGTCCGCCAGCCAGCCGCCCAATGGACGCACCAGCGCACCCACCAACGGGCCGAGGAAGGCGAATTTCAAGGCGATGACATCCGGGAACGAGGTTTTGATCAGCAGCGGAAACGCGGCGGAGAAACCGATGAACGAACCGAAAGTCGCCAGGTACAACCAGCACATCAGCCAGTTGTGTTTGCGTTTGAAGATGACGGCCTGCTCGCTGAAAGAAGCGCGGGCACTGGACAGGTCATTCATGCCGAACCAGGCCAGCACCGTCACCAGGACAATAAACGGCACCCAGATGAAGCCGGCGTTCTGCAACCACAATTGACCGCCGTCCGGCAGTGCTTGCGGCGAGCCGCCCATGAAGCCGAACACACCGAAGGTAATCACCAGCGGCACACAGAACTGCATCACCGAGACGCCCAGGTTACCCAGCCCGGCGTTGAGGCCAAGGGCCGTGCCCTGCTGCGACTTGGGATAGAAGAAGCTGATGTTGGACATGCTCGAGGCGAAGTTGCCGCCACCGAAACCGCAGAGTAAGGCAATCAACACGAACACGCTGTAGGAGGTGCTCGGGTCCTGCACCGCGAAGCCCATCCAGATCGAGGGCAACAACAGCGATGCGGTGCTCAGGGCCGTCCAGCGACGGCCACCGAAGATCGGCACCATAAAGGAATAGAAGACGCGCAAGGTCGCCCCGGACAGGCCTGGCAACGCCGCCAGCCAGAACAGCTGGTCGGTGGTGAAGGTGAAACCGATGGCGTTCAGACGCACGATCACCGTGCTCCAGACCATCCACACCGCAAAGGCCAGCAGCAGCGCAGGAATGGAAATCCACAAGTTGCGTGTGGCGGTCTGTTTGCCGCTACTTCCCCAGAATGCGGGGTCCTCGGGGCGCCAGTCATGAATGACCGGGCCTTTGTCAGGCTTTTGCAGAACGGACATGTTCTTCTCCTAGGGCAATGCTGGAAATCGGGGACGGGGTCAGCCGCGGCGCTTTACCCAGCACCGCGCTTTTGCGTATTTCGCTGAAGTACATCCAGGTGAGGGAGACCCAGACCACGCCGTACATCAACATGAAGCAGGAAGAGCGCACGCCGGTGAGGTCCACCAGGGCGCCGAACAGGATCGGCAACACGAAACCGCCCAGGCCACCGGCGAGGCCGACGATGCCGGACACCGCGCCCATGTTTTTCGGGTAGTCGTTAGCGATGTATTTGAAGACCGAGGCCTTGCCGAATGCGAAGGCGATGCCCATGACGAACAGCAGCACGGTGAACAACGCGGGGTTGAGGCCGATGTGGAAATCCACCGGGCCGTCGATCGTTTGCACTTGCAGTTGAGTCTGGGGATACGAAAGCAGGAACAGGCAGATCCAGCTGACCCACAACACCCACCAGGTCACGCTTTGCGCACCCCAGCGATCCGACATCCAGCCGCCGACGGCACGCAGCACGCCACCGGGCAGGGAAAAACAGGCCGCCAGCAACGCCGCGCTTTGCAGGCTGAAACCGTATTCCTGCACGTAGTACTTGGTCATCCACAGGGCCAGGGCGACGTAGCCACCGAAGACGATCGAGTAGTACTGGCAGTAGCGCCACACCGCCGGGTCTTTCAGCGAGCTCAATTGCTCGCGCAAGGTGGCGCCGGTGGCACTGCGGTGGTCCTTGTTTTCAGCGCTGAGGAACCAGAACAATAGCGCCGTAATAAAGAGGATCGCGCTGAAGACTTTCGGCACCAGCTGCCAGCTGCCGGCAGCGATCAGTGCCGGGGCGAGAAACTTGGTGACCGCGGCCCCGGCGTTACCGGCGCCGAAGATGCCCATCGCAAAGCCCTGATTCTCTTTGTCGAACCATTTGGCGACGTAGGCAATCCCGACCGAGAACGAGCCGCCGGCCAGGCCGACGAACAAGCCCAGCACCAGGAACTGCCAGTAGGCGGTGGCGTGACTGATCAGGTACAGCGGCGTCACGCAGGCCAGCATCAACAGGAAGAACACGCTACGCCCGCCAAAGCGGTCGGTCAGCAGGCCCAGCGGCAACCGCACCAGCGAACCGGTCAGGACCGGGGTCGCGGCCAGCAGGCCGAACTGGGTTTCGTTGAGCTGGAGAAGGTCCTTGATCGGCACCCCGAGCACGGCAAACATCATCCAGACCATGAAACAGACAGTGAAGGCCAATGTGCTCATGCCCAGCACCAGGCCTTGTCGTACACGGGGTTGGTTCACAAATGCTCTCCAGTCAGTTAGCCATGGCGGCAGACTAGAGAGGCCAACCCCGCAAAAACTTGATCCATGTCAACGAAGCCCAAGGGGGCATAGGCCTATGCTTGCGCGGTCTACCTCTAAGGAGGTAGTACAGGAAAACCCTGAAACCGTTGGTTTATCAGCGTCTTGAGGTTTTCTGCCAAGGTTTTTGCTGACAAGGATCAGTCGACAACTCTTTAGAGGTAGCGCGCCCGGGATCGGCGGCAAAACCCCTTCCTGGAGCTCCACGTGTTCTGTTTTGCTGATTTCTTCCGGGACCTGCGCTGATGATCCGCTGGTTGCGCAGCTCCCTGCCCGCTCGCGCCGGGCTGGCGGTGATCCTGATCGCCGTGCTCGCCCTCGCCAGTTCGTTGAGTGCCGGATTGATCGCCTGGTTCAGCCAGGGCGATGCCGCCGCCATCAACACTGCTGGCTCGGTGCGCATGGAGACCTACCACCTGAGCTGGAAACTGGCGGCGGGTGCAACGCCCTCAGAAATCATCGCCATCAGCGACAGCCTGCAAACCCGTCTCACCAGCCAGTCACTCAAAGCGGTGCTGGAAGATGGCCCGAGCACTGCGCTGCAAATCAGCTACGGACAAATACAGCAGCAATGGAACGAGGATTTGCGCCCGGCACTGGAGCGCGGCGATGCCGCCTATTTTCAGGTCCAGGCCCTGCCCTTCATTGAACAACTGAACCAGTTCGTCAACCTGTTGCAACGCCAAAGCGAACAGAAGCAAGGCTGGCAACAGGTGATTCAGGGTCTGGCCTTGTTCACCACCCTGTTCGTCCTGCTGATTGGGCTCTACGAACTGCAGTACGGGGTCGTCATGCCCTTGAAAGAGTTGGTGGATGCGACCCAGCGCTTTCGTCGCGGCGATTTCAAGGTGCGGGTCAATCATCAGTCCCAGGACGAACTGGGCCAGTTGGCCACGAGTTTCAACGCCATGGCCGAGACGATCGAAGACTCCCATCGCACCCTTGAGAGTCAGGTTCAGCAAAAAACCCTGAACCTGCAACAAGCCAATGCCGCCCTCGAGTTGCTGTACCAAAGCAGTCGAAGCCTGGCCACACGCCTGGCCAATGCCGAAGGCCTGGATGAGTTGATCCGGCGCTTCCAGCAACGCCTGCCCGGCTTGCGTCTGTCGCTGTGCCTGCAAGGACAAATGCAGGCACCGGCCCAGCAGTTGCTCGCCCTGCATGGCGCGAACATCCGCGAAGTCTGCGCCAGCAGCGATTGCGCCACGTGCCAGAAGCACCATAAAGCCAGTCCACAAACCTTCAGCATCAGCAATCAGGGCAGCGAACTGGGTGAACTCAAGGCGCACTTCGTCGACGGGCACCCGACGCAAGCCTGGGAAACCCAACTGATCCAGGCCCTGGCCAACCTGATCGGCACCTCGCTGTCGCTCAAACGCCAACGGGAGCAGGATCATCGCCTGCTGCTGCTTGACGAACGCACGATCATTGCCCGCGAGCTGCACGACTCACTGGCCCAGGCCTTGTCCTATATGAAACTGCAAGTCAGCCGCCTGCAGACTTTGATGCGCCGTGGCGAACCGGTGGAAACCCTGGAAAACGTCACCGCAGAACTGCGCGAAGGGTTGAATAATGCCTACCGCCAGTTACGCGAATTGCTGACCACCTTTCGCTTGCAGATCCACGATGCGGGACTGGTGCAGGAACTCAAGGACACCGCCGAGGAATTCTCCCGTCGCGGCGAATTCCAGGTGCACCTGCACGTCGACGCGCTGGCCTTTCAGTTATCGGCCAGCGAGCAAATCCACATTTTGCAGATCACCCGCGAGGCGCTCTCCAACTGCCTGCGCCATGCCCACGCGCAGAACGCCTGGCTGCAACTGCGTCAGGACGGTGAAACCGTCAGGCTCATCGTCGAAGACGACGGGCGTGGCTTCAGCGGCAACGTCGACCAACGCGAACACCACGGCCTGAAAATCATGGATGAGCGCGCCCGCAGCTTGCGCGGCCAACTCGAAATAGTCTCCAGGGAGCCGCAAGGCACCCGCGTCCAACTGGAATTCCAACCGGAGTTTCTCGGGCAGAAAACAGAAGGTAGCGTCACATGAACCCGTCCCTGCAACACACCATCCTGCTGGTCGACGACCACCCGATGATGCGTCACGGCATCCGCCAGATGCTCGAACTCGAAGATGATTTCCTGATCGTCGGCGAAGCCAATAACGGTGAAGAAGCACTCGCTCTGATCGAGCCGCTGCAACCGGACCTGGTGTTGCTCGACAACAACATGCCGCTGATGAATGGCATTGAAACCCTGCGCCAATTACGGGCGATGCACTACACCGGCAAGGTGCTGCTGTTTACGGTCTCGGACGCCGAAGACGATATTCGCGACGCACTGCGTCTGGATGCCGACGGCTACCTGCTCAAGGACATGGAGCCCGAACTGTTGATTCAGTACATCCGCAATGCCTTGAACGGCGAATTGGTGATCAGCCCGGGGCTGACCCAGGTCATGGCCCAGGCACTGCGCTCACCGCAGCGCCAGACGGTGGTGGAACTGACCGAGCGCGAACGCCAGGTGCTGAAAACCATCGCCAGCGGTTTCAGCAACAAGGTCATCGGGCACAAGCTGGGCATCACCGAAGGCACGGTCAAGGTTCACGTGAAAAACCTGCTGCACAAACTCGGCTTGCGCTCGCGGGTCGAGGCGGCGGTGTGGGCCATGGAGCATCTGCGCAATGCCGGATGACGGGCATGCCTCTTTGGAGGTAGGCCGGCAGAGGCATAGGTCATCGGGCCGGCGCTCTCTACTATGAGCGTCAGCGGAGGTACGCCATGCTGACCCACCCTTCCATCGTTTTATCGTTGCGTCGTCACCATCTGTTCAGCCAGTTACCGGAGAAAATCTTCGAGGAAGTCTGCGGCCTGGCGATGCTCAAGCGCCTGGCCTGTCACAGCACACTCATGCACCAAGGCGATCCGGCCAAGCGCTTTTTCCTGCTGGTCAGCGGCCAGATCAAGTTGTACCGGCTGACCGGCGAAGGTCAGGAAAACCTGGTGGAGATCATCCAGCCGGGCCAAACCTTTGCCGAAGCCTTGCTGTTCAGCCAGGCCCGTCTCTACCCGGTGAGCGCCACGGCGCTGAAGGACAGCGTGCTGGTGAGTATCGAGGGCAGCCATTACCGCAACGCCCTGGAGGACCAGCCGAAAGTCTGCCTGGCGATCCTCGCGAGCATGAGCGTCCACTTGCACCTGCGTCTGCGGGACATCGACACCTTGACCATGGCCAGTGCGAGCCGGCGGGTGATCAATTTTCTGTTCCAGGAACGCAACCCGGTCAGCGGTCTGATTGTGTTGCAGGTGTCCAAACGCCTGGTGGCCTCGAAGCTGGGTATCCAGCCGGAAACCTTTTCGCGGATCTTGCACCGCCTGGTGGACAGCGGCCTGATCGCCATGGAACGGCGCAACATCAGCATCCTCGCCGAAGAGGATCTCGCGGCCTTCCAATAGACGGAATTGACCGCAGTCAATGCGCAATGCCACCAGCCTTGCACACTGAAGAAGTCCACCCATGGAGAGCGCTCATGTCCCATTCAACCTTGCCCCTGATTTACTCCTGCTCAGGCTGCTCCAACGTCGCCCAACTGGCCAACACGCTGGCCGTGCGACTGGATCGCAGCGGCCTGGCGGAAATGTCCTGCATCGTCGGGGTCGGCGGGCATGTGGCGGCGCTGGTCAACAAGGCACGCTCGGGGCGGCGGATTTTTGCGCTGGATGGGTGTCCGTTGCAATGTGTTGAAAATTGCCTGAAGCAGCATGATCTGCATGCGGATGTGCATTTGATTCTTAGCCATTATGGTTTGCGTAAGCGTTATGGCGAGGATTGCACTGAGGCAGAGAGTGATGAGTTGTTTGAACAGATCAGGCAGTTGATTGCCAGTGATGCTCGGCAGCATGAAAGCCGGCAGGAAACGATGGCCTGAAGGCCAACGAAAATCAAAACTGTGGGAGCGGGCTTGCTCGCGAAAGCGCACTGACCGCTGACCTATGATTTTGGTCGGAGTACATATCCATTGTTGCGGTAACGGCGGCTTAGGGTTCCGCCCTTACGGCGGGTCACTTGGAAAAGCCCCAAGTAACCAAGGACTCTTGCCCCTGTCGTTCGGTGCCTCGCTCCGGTCCTGCTCCGTGGGCCCGCCGCCATTCCTCTGGAAGCAAACCTGATTAATTGTGGGAGCGGGCTTGCTCGCGAAGACGGACTTACATTCAACATTCATGTCGACTGACACGGTCTCTTCGCGAGCAAGCCCGCTCCCACAGTTAAGATTTTTTTAGGCACGGCATTCGGGTACACCGCCGCTGACCAGACTTGACCGAACCAACATCAGGTCGGCTATCAGGCCGCCTCGCTTTGGCTTTTGATCTTGCTTTGATCTTGATCTGCTCCGTCGGAAGGCCGAGCGCAGGTTCTGCGCAGTGGGCACCGCGGCAAGGATGCCGCGGTAGCCGCCCCCGGCCATGGATGGCCGATGGCGGCGGGCCCACGGAGCAGGACCGGAGCGAGGGTACCCTGAGCCTAGGCGAAGGGCCGTACGTCAGGGGCCAAAGCGTTTTGGTTACTTTGGCGCTTTTCCAAAGTGACCCGCCGTAAGGGCGGAACCCTAAGTCGCCATCACCGCAGCAACGGATATGTCCCCCAACCTTAGTGACGCTGACCGCTCTAGTGCCCGCGAATGTAATGCTCCAGCTGCCGAATCAAATCCGCCTGCTCAACGATAGCTTCCTTGACCAAATCCCCAATCGATAACAAACCAATCAGCTCGCCACCCTCCACCACCGGCAAATGACGCAGATGGCTATCAGTCATAACCGCCATGCAACGCTCAATACTCTGCTGACTGTCAGCCGTCACCACCGGCGCGCTCATGATGTCGCGCACCGGCGTACCCACCGAAGAGCGCCCCTGCAAAACCACCTTGCGCGCATAGTCACGCTCGCTGATCACGCCGACCACTTGCCCGGCCTCGATCACCGGAAGCGCGCCCACGTTCTTTTCGGCCATGATCCTCAGCGCTTCAAGCACCATTTCATCCGGCGCGATGCTATGCACCTGGCGGTTTTGCACGACCTTGAGTTTCAGCAATTGTGCGGCTGTTTTCATAAATGCCTCCGATGCGGATACGCGATGCTGTTGAACAGGCTCAAGCCACTCCGACTTCCACCACGCCGCTGTTCAACCGCACGGGCCAGACACGCAGACGCTGTTGCGGATACTCCAGGCAGCTGCCGTCCTCAAGGCGGAAATGCTGTTTGTAGATTGGCGATGCAACCACCAGATCCCCCTTGATGCTGCCCACCAATCCGCGACCGATCACATTCGCCCCGGACTGCGGGTCATGGTTGTCGATGGCGTAAAGGGTCTTGCCGTGAACATTCGGCAGGTAGAACAGCGCCACTTGCGCGCCGTCGAGCCAGACGACGACGCCGGAGTTGCTGACCAGGTCCTGTTGCTCGCACACCGTTTGCCAGGCCTCGGGGTTTTCCAGGGAATCGATGCGTTGGGTATTGGACTGGCTCATCAGGCAATCTCCTCGGTGACAGGGATAAGGTTGAGTTCGGCAGCCATGATCGGGCGCCGCTGGCCGCGTTCCTGGACAAAGTGGATGTCCGGGTCCGGGCGTTTATCGTTGACGAAGGTACGGAAGCGCTTGAGTTTTTCCGGGTCTTTGAGGGCGTTAGCCCATTCGCATTCATAGCGATTGACCACCAGTTGCATCTGCGACTCGAGCTCTTCACCCAGCCCGAGGCTGTCGTTGATGATCACTTCCTTGAGGTAATCGAGGCCGCCCTCCAGGCTTTCGCGCCACACCGAGGTGCGTTGCAATTTGTCGGCGGTGCGGATGTAGAACATCAGGAAGCGGTCGATGTAGCGGATCAGGGTCGCGTCGTCGAGGTCGGTGGCGAACAGCTCGGCATGGCGCGGGCGCATGCCGCCGTTACCGGCGATGTACAGGTTCCAGCCTTTCTCGGTGGCGATCACGCCAACGTCTTTGCTCTGGGCTTCGGCGCACTCGCGGGTGCAGCCGGACACCGCAAACTTGAGCTTGTGCGGCGAGCGCAAACCCTTGTAGCGGTCCTCGATGGTCAAGGCCATTTGCACGCTGTCTTGCACGCCATAACGGCACCAGGTGCTGCCGACGCAAGATTTCACGGTGCGGGTGGATTTGCCGTAGGCGTGCCCGGTTTCGAAACCGGCTTCAATCAGTTCGGCCCAGATGTCCGGCAACTCATGCAACTGCGCGCCGAACAGGTCGATACGCTGGCCGCCGGTGATTTTGGTGTAGAGGTCGTATTTCTTCGCCACCACACCAATCGCGATCAGTTTGTCGGCAGTGATCTCGCCACCGGGGATGCGCGGCACCACCGAATAGGTGCCGTTCTTCTGCATGTTGGCCATGAAGGTGTCGTTGGTGTCCTGCAGCGGTACCAGCGACGCGTCCATGATCGGCTGGTTCCAGCACGACGCAAGGATCGAGCCCACCGCCGGTTTGCACACGTCGCAACCGGTGTGGCCACGGCCATGCTTGGCCAGCAGTTCTTCGAAGGTGATCACCCCTTCTACCCGCACCAGCGCATAAAGCTCCTGACGGGTATAGGCAAAGTGTTCGCACAGGCTTTTGTCGACGCTGACGCCACGGGCGATCAACTCATGTTCGAAAACCTGCTTGAGCAGCCCGGCACAACCACCGCAACCGGTGCAGGCCTTGGTCTGCGACTTGAGCAGGCCGAGGTCGGTGCAGCCACCGTCGATGGCCGAGCAAATGGAACCCTTGGTGACGTTGTGGCACGAGCAGACCGTGGCCGCTTCGGGCAACGCGCCCGGGCCGAGGGTCGGTGCGCCTTCGGAGGACGGCAGAATCAGGCTGGCGGGTTCCGCCGGCAGCGCAATCGCGTTCTGCATGTATTGCAGCAGCGTGTCGTAATAGCTGTTGTCACCCACCAGCACCGCACCGAGCACGTGTTTGCCGGTCGCATCCACCACCAGGCGACGATAGCTGGCCGTGGTTTCGTCGATGAACTGATAACTGCGCGCGCCCGGCGTGCTGCCATGCGCGTCGCCGATGGAACCGACATCGACGCCCAGCAGCTTGAGCTTGGTCGACATGTCCGCGCCCATGAACGGCTCGGCGGTTTCGTTGCACAGCAATGCGGCAACACCGCGCGCCATTTGGTAGCCCGGGGCGACCAGGCCGAAAATGCTGCCGTTCCATGCGGCACATTCGCCGATGGCATAGATGTTCGGATCGCTGCTCTGGCATTGGTCATCAATCACCACGCCGCCGCGCGGGCCGACTTCCAGCGAGCATTGGCGGGCCAGTGCGTCTTGCGCACGGATACCGGCGGAAAACACGATCAGGTCGGTTTCAAGAAATTCGTCATTGGCGAAGTTCATCCGGTAGCGGTATTCCTCACCTGCGCTGATCGATTGCGTGCCGCGCGACAAATGCACGCCGACGCCGAGCCGTTCGATCTGCGCCTTGAGCGCCAGGCCACCGTATTCGTCCAGTTGCACCGGCATCAGGCGCGGGGCGAATTCCACCACATGCGCTTCGAGCCCCAGGGTTTTCAGGGCGTTGGCCGCTTCCAGTCCCAGCAAGCCACCGCCAACCACCACACCGCGTCGGGCGTTGCTGGCCGCGGCACGAATGGCATCGAGGTCTTCAAGGGTGCGATACACCAGGCGCGAATCGCCCTCGGCGCCTTCGATCGGCGGCACAAACGGATAGGAGCCGGTGGCCAGCACCAATTTGTCGTAGGAGACACAGCCTTGCGCGGTGATCACCTGGCGGCGTACACGGTCGATTTCCAGCACCGGTACCCCCAGATGCAACGTGACGCCCGGGGTCTGGTACAGCGAGGCTTCACCGAGGGCCAGCGACTCGGCATCACGGCCGGAGAAATACTCGGAAAGGTGCACGCGGTCGTAGGCACGCATCGGCTCCTCGCTGAACACGTGCAGCCGATAGTGATCAAGGGCACCGCGTTCGATCAGCTGTTCGACACAATGATGTCCGACCATGCCATTGCCGATCACGATCAGCGTTTGCAGCTTGTTCAAAGTGGCAACATTGGAATTCATAATAGACACCCGTCGATAGCTGTTCAAAAAGCAAAAAAAAACGCCTGAAACCTTGCGGTTCCAGGCGTCTTTGCCTGTTCATTTACGGTGCTAAGTCAGGCATCTATGCCGGAACCACCGATGTTGCCCACGACCTGTTCGGCCAATCGATCGTCGTTGACCGAGGGGGCTGCCCACTCGACTGCGTCACAGTGGGCCTGAACAGTGTCTTGCAGACTTTGTGCCAGTCGGCGATTGGCAGCATTTGCGTCGGAAAACAGGGGGCATTGGGCTCCAGAACATCCGATATTTGCCTTCGCATAGTGCAGCGCAGTGTTGCGTGGCCTTATAAAAGTGCACAAAGTTCGGCAACTCGACGATCGTGATATTCCATTTTCCCTATCCTTTTACGCAGACCACCTGCCGCAAAGTGTGCAGCACTTCCACCAACTCGCGCTGGGCGTGCATGACATCGTCGATGTCCTTGTAAGCCATCGGAATTTCATCGATGACGGCAGCATCCTTGCGGCACTCCACGTGGGCGGTGGCACGGATCTGGTCTTCGACGGTAAACAGGCTTTTCGCTTTGGTGCGACTCATGGCGCGGCCGGCGCCGTGGCTGCAGGAGCAGAACGACTCCTCGTTCCCCAGCCCGCGGACGATGAAGCTTTTAGCGCCCATCGATCCCGGAATAATCCCCAACTCGCCCTTCTTCGCCGATACCGCGCCTTTGCGGGTGACCAGAATTTCCTGACCAAAATGTCGCTCTTTCTGCACGTAGTTGTGGTGGCAGTTCACCGCTTCCAGCGCCGCCTCAAAAGGTTTGTTGATCACTTTTCGGGTCGCCTGAATCACCGCTTGCATCATCAATGCACGGTTTTGCCTGGCGAAATCCTGGGCCCAACCGACCGCTTCGACGTAGTCATCGAAATGCCGGCTGCCCTCTTTAAAGTAAGCCAGGTCACGATCCGGCAGATTGGCGAGGTGCTGACGCATATCCGCCTGGGCCATTTGAATGAACAGGTTGCCAATGGCGTTGCCAACACCGCGGGAACCGCTGTGCAGCATGAACCAGACCCGGTTGGTTTCATCCAGGCACACTTCGATGAAGTGGTTCCCGCTGCCGAGCGTGCCCAAGTGCCCACGGTTGTTGGTGTTGGCGAGTTTCGGGTACTTGGTGGTGATCGCCTTGAACCGCGAGTCCAGTGCCGCCCAGGCCCGGTCCGCCTCACGCGGAACGCTGTCCCAGGCGCCCTTGTCCCGAACGCCGCGGCCAATGGTGCGGCCATGGGGCACCGCCTTCTCGATCGCGCAACGCAAGCCATGCAGGTTGTCCGGCAAATCGCTGGCGGTCAGCGACGTGCACGCCGCGATCATCCCGCAGCCGATGTCCACTCCGACGGCGGCTGGAATGATCGCGCCGACCGTGGGAATCACACTGCCGATGGTCGAACCCTTGCCCAGGTGTACGTCGGGCATCACGGCCAGATGCTTGAAGATGAATGGCATCCTGGCGGTGTTCATCAATTGCTGTCTGGCTTCGTGTTCCACCGGGACGCCTTCGGTCCACAGCTTGATCGGTTTGCCGTTGGCGACTTCCAGCAGTTGGTAGGTATGTGCTTGCATGATTTTGATTCTTTTCTTTTGGCCGATTGTTCGGCGTTGGTCTGGCGCCTGGGGTGATAAAGGTCGGTGCAATTGCATTGGCGGTCGCCTGTTGGGAAAGGTATAGCCGCCGACGTGCCAGTTTTGATTTTCCTACGTTGCGGAAGAAAGGGACACCTGAAACAACCGCCGACACTTTTCTCCTGTCAGCACCGATAACAGAAACGCCGCTCAGTGAGCGGCGTTTTTTGTGAGTTCTACTGAAGTGACGAACAGGCACCCTTTCAGAGCTTGGCGATCGATACTTCGGTGGATTTGACGAAGGCAATCACCTCGCTCCCCACTTTCAATTCAAGATCGCGCACTGAACGGGTGGTGATCACCGAGGTGACGATGCCGGAGGCGGTTTGCACATCGATTTCGGAGACCACTTCGCCTGTCACAATTTCCTTGATGACACCCTTGAACTGGTTGCGGACGTTAATCGCTTTGATGGTCATGATGAGGCTTCCTGTCTGATGTCGAATACATCCGCACGGATGTGCAGGCCTTCAAAATGAACCTCCCAAATCAATATTAAAAGGAATAAATATCGATTTACTTATTCCCACATCGAATATCAAGTCCGCCCAGCCTCTACCACAGCGCCACGGTATAGCTGACGATCAGGCGGTTCTCATCCAGGTCATTACCGAAGTTCGAACGCACTGACGCGTTGCGCCATTTAAGACCCAACCCTTTCAACGAACCGTCCTGCACCACGTAAGCGATATCGGTGTTGCGCTCCCATTCCTTGCCCTCACCCGGCGCAGTGCGTTGCACATTGTCGCCAGAGATGTAGCGCGTCATGAAGGTCAACCCCGGCACACCGAGTGCGACAAAGTTGTAGTCGTAGCGTGCCTGCCAGGAGTGCTCGTCGATGTTGGCGAAGTCACCGATCTGCACGAAGTTGACCAGGTACGGGTCGCTGCGCCCGATATACGGAAACGGATCGTCGCCGCTCATGCGCTGATAGCCAACGCCCAGCGCATGACCACCGAGGCTATAGGTGAACAACGCACCGAAGGCCTGGTTGTCGATATCACGAAAGTTGCCGTCTTCGGTGCTGCGTGCATAGCGCACGTCGCTCTTGAGCGACTGGCCTGAGCCCAGGTCCAGCGTGTGCACCAGCCCGAGGTAATTTTGCTGGTAGATGTTTTCCAACTGGCCGTAGCGGTACTGCACGGTCAGGTTCGGCAGGAACTGATAGTCCGCCCCGGCAAACTGAAACTTGTCGCTTTGCCCGCCAATGCGGTTGGCGGTCATGTCCTGATAGTCGGTGGAGTCGACGAAATTGATCTGCGTGAGCTGACCGGCCGTGAGCTTCAAACGATCGATTTCCTGCACATTCACCAGGCCGCCCTTGAACGTGCTCGGCAACAGGCGGGTATCGTTGGAGCTCACCACCGGGTCCTTGATCTGCAATGTCCCGAATTTCAAGATGCTGTTGGACACGCGCATTTTGCCCGTCAGGCCTAACTCGCCATAGCGATCCTGTGAGCCGCCGGATAAATCCGGTGGCAACAGATTGGTACCCGCCGTCCCGCCGCCGGAGTCCAGTTTGAAACCGGCCATGCCCAAAACATCCAGGCCGAAACCGAACGTGCCGGCGGTGTAACCCGACTCCATCCGCAACAGAAAACCCTGCGCCCATTCCTCGGCCTTGTCCCGCGAACCGTCCTGGCGAAAATCACGGTTGAAGTAGAAGTTGCGCGCTTCCAGGCTGCCTTTACTGTCCGCCACGAAATCCGCCTGAGCGGCCGGTGCACAGAGCAGGCTCAGGCCGAGCAATGTGCCAGCCGGGGCGTACCCCTTGAATGGTCGGGTACGCCCCGCTTTTGAAGGCACGTGGACAGTCATGGTTTTTTCCATGGAAGAGGTTCCTGCGGCAGCAAACGAAGATGACGGACACGCCTCATTATTTTTTTGTGAAGGCGTTGTCGTGGGGGGCGGACGCAGCGATCTACGTCGTGGGGCGGATTCTTCGTGCAGGGGCAGAACGGCGTCAAACGGGAAAAAGACGAGGTTATGCATAAGAAAATTTGATGCCCGCGATGGCGGACTCTGGAGTAACAATTGCAACTCGCCCCTTCATTACAAGAGCCATAAGCGCCAAGGGAACCGCCATGAACCTCAAATTCCTCGAAACCTTCGTCTGGGTCGCCCGCTTGCAAAGCTTCAGCCTGACCGCCGAGAAAATGTTCAGCACTCAGGCAGCGATTTCCAGCCGGATCGCCGCGCTGGAAGACGAGTTGGGCCTGCGCCTGTTCGTGCGCGATTCACGCGGGGTGTCGCTGACGCCTGAAGGTCTCAAGGTGCTCGACTATGCCGAGCAGATGCTCGAGGTTCAGCGTGCGTTGAAACACTCGCTGGACAACACCAGCCCGCAGCAGGGATTGGTGCGCATTGGCGTGATGGATACGGTGATTCACACCTGGCTCAGCCCGTTGATGTCGACCCTGATGCAGACCTTCCCTGCCGTGGAAATCGAGATCACTGCCGACGCCGCGCGCAATCTCTGCGAGCAACTGCAAAAGGGCTATCTGGACATCGTTTTCCAGACAGACCTGATCCGCCACGAAAGCGTGCGCAACCTCGAACTGGCGCACTATCCCATGCACTGGATCGCCGCCAGCAATTCGATCTATGCCCGGCCTTATGCCTCGCTCACCGAGATGGCCGGCGAGCGCATCATCACCTTCGTCAAACATTCACGACCGCATCAGGATGTGCTCAACCTGTTGCACGCCCATGGCATCGGCGCACCGCGCGTCAGTTGCGTTAACTCGGTGTCGGCCATGACCCGGCTGATTCGTGACGGCTTTGGTATTGGCGCCTTGCCGGCGGCACTGGTGGCCAAACCCCTGGCCAGCGGCGAGTTGATCCAGCTGGACCCCGGCAGCCGCTTGCCGCAACTGGATGTCGTGGCCTCTTGGCGCGCGGGGGTCGGACTGGAACTGATCGAGAACATCGTCGAGATGAGCCGCCAGGTGGTCTGCCAATACGCTGCGGATGTCGGTCCGTTACTTATGGTGGCGGCACCGGGCCTCGACAGCCGACTGCCCCCTGAATAACTTTTAGTTGTCTGAGGGCAACAACATTCCTTGTTGGACGGCATCACCACGGTTTTCTAAAAAGGCTCAACGAACCTGCCGAGATGCCATGATGAACCAACCTACCCTGCCCTTCGAACAACTGCAGCGCAGCACCCCTCTCGCCCTGCGCCAAAGCATCGCCGCCGGGCACTATCAGGGTCACACCAGCGGCTTGGGCCAAGGCCGGGTGCAAGCCAATATCGTGATTTTGCCCAGTGACTGGGCCAATGAGTTTCTCAGGTATTGCACCCTCAATCGTCAAGCCTGCCCGCTGCTCGACATTACCGAACCGGGCGATCCTTATTTCCGCAATCTTGGAGCAGGCATTGATATTCGCCATGATGTGCCCCGATACAGGGTTTATCGCGATGGCGAACTGAACGAAGAACCGCTGGATATCGAACACCTTTGGCAAGATGACCTGGTGGCGTTCGCCATCGGCTGCTCGTTCTCCTTCGAACAACCGTTGCTGGATGCCGGCATACCCCTCAAGCACATCGATCTAGGACGCAATGTCGCCATGTACCAGACCAACATCGACACGCGCCCCACCGCTCGCCTCGGCGGCAAGCTGGTGGTGAGCATGCGGCCGATGAAAGCCGCTGCCGCCATCCAGGCCATTCAAATCACCGCACGCATGCCCAATGTCCACGGCGCTCCCGTGCACATCGGCGATCCGTCGCTGATCGGCATCCACGCGCTCGACACCCCGGACTACGGCGACGCCGTCCCCATTGAAGCTGACGAAATACCGGTGTTCTGGGCGTGCGGTGTGACACCTCAATCGGTGGTGCAGGCCTCACGCCCGCCGCTGTGCATCACCCACGCCCCCGGTTGCATGCTGGTGACGGATTTGTACAACAGCGCTTTGTAAAGGCGTGGGTGTGCTTGAGTTCAGTGGATTGTGCCGAAGCCTTGTAAAACCACTCAATGTAGTCAACGATGCAATTGGCCTTCGTCCCTTGTTTTGTGCCATGGACCCTGTCCCGTTTCCTGAATGTTCAGGACTAAAGTTCGCGCACTTTGCCCACAAAAGACCGGATGACAGCAGAACCGACTATCCTTTCGGACAGTGAACGCTGCACTCTTGGCAAAAAGGGACGCCATGCCAGACTTTGATCGCGCCATCGACTCCAGACCCGGGCTACTCTGGATCGCTTCAATTACGGTTTTCTGTCTTTTCACCGCAACGCCCGGATTCGGCCAGAACCTGCCAACCACAGCGGGTGTCGAAAACGCCACGGTTACGGTGATTCAAGCGCAGGAAATCGTTTCCAGGGCCACTCTCGAAGCCGTTCGCTGGAGCGGCCCTGAATCCGGCCCGCAAGCCCTGCCGGGCAAGAGCATCGCCTTTGTCGCAGAAGATTTGCGTAACGGCGGAATTGTCGGTGTCGCGCAAGGTGCTCGCGAGGCTGCCAAGGCGATGGGCTGGACCCTGAAGATATTCGACGGCGCTGGATCATCGGCCGGACGCGCCAAGGCCTTTTCCGATGCCCTGGCAGCGAAACCCGACGGCCTCATTCTGTGCGGCTCCGATGCCCTTGAGAACAATGCGGCACTGATCCTCTTCGCCAACAGGGATGTGCCGGTGGTTGGCTGGCACGCCGGGGCACGGCCCGGGCCGATTGACGGCACGCCGGTGGCCATGAACGTCACGACCGACCCGCTCGAAGTGGCTCGCCTCACGGCCATGGCGGCGGTGGCACAGTCAAACGGACACGCCGGCGTGGTCATCCTGACCGACTCCAAGTACAGCATCGCCATGGCGAAAGCCAAGGCCATGGAAAACGTCATTCGGGCCTGTCAGGAATGTACGTTGCTGGAAGTGCGCGATGTCGCGATCTCCGAAAGTGGCGAGAAGATGCCGGCGATCACCAAGGAGCTGCTTCAGCGCTATGGCAAACGCTGGACCCACACGCTGGCCATCAACGATATCTATTTCGACTACTCGATTGCCTCATTGACCAACGCCGCAATACCCAGCGACGGCATCAGTCTGTTGTCTGCCGGCGATGGCAGCGCTTCGGCTTTCTTGCGCATACAGGCAAAAACTTACCAGACCGTCACCGTGGCCGAGCCGCTCAACCTGCATGGCTGGCAAGTGATGGATGAATTGAACCGGCTGTTTGCAGGTCAGCCGGTGAGCGGCTTCGTCGCGCCGATTCACCTGGTCAATGCCGACAATATTGCCTTCGACGGCGGGAAGAAATTCCAGTACGACCCTGACAATGGCTATCGAGACATCTATCGCCACCAATGGAATCCATGACATTGGACGTTATTTCCCGGCTCGGACGCCGGCTATTGCCGCAATCGCTACGCGCACAGTTCACACTGGCGTTTCTGACGCTGGCGCTGCTGATCCTGGCGAGTGGTGCAACGGCGGTCTACGCCGTGCGCACGTCAAACAACGCCACCCGCCAGCTGACGGATGAACGACTGGTCCGCATGCAAGATGGGCAAGACATGCTGCAGCGTACCTTGCTGATCGAACGCCAGACCGATCAGCTCCTGACAACCCGCTCCCCCGACACCCTGCGTTCAAGCTATGCGGCGACTGTCGAACAGCTTGAAGCCCTTGATCAACTGGTGCAGCAGCTGACTGCCGCGAACAGTGGCGTGGCGATACTCGACATGCATCAGTCGAGTCAGATGTTCCGCAATACCGCCAACATCGTTGCTCAGCTGCGAGAAGGCCTGCTGCAAACCGAGGTCACCTTCGAACAAACCATGGAGGATCACACCGCCCGGTTAACCGCGACTCAGACCCAGGCCAGCCTCGAACTGGCGGTGTTACTTTTCGATCTGCCGCAGGCTGTTGACAATGATGCCGTGCAACGGCTGCGGATCCGATATGAGCGCCTGTCACGCACCGCAGGCAAGTTACCCGACGCCGATGTGGGGACGCCTGATCTCTTCTCCCTGCGCCTGAAGCTCATCAATCAGCACAACGTCATACAGCGCTTCAATGAGGAACTGAAGAATGAGGCTGGGGTTCTGGTCGCGGTGGCCCGTGCGCAATCCAGCGCTTACACCGAAGACTATCGCGAAGCCCTGCAGCGCCTGGTCGAAGCCTCAAATCGTAGCCAGCAATGGGTGCTGATCATGTTGGGCGCCAGCCTGGTATTCGCCTGGTTCGTGACCCGGGTCTTCATGGGCCGTCATGTGCTCATGCGTCTGAATGAAATAAGCCGGCAATTGCGTCAGGAACACACTGACAAAACGCATTTGATGATGGCAGAACATGGGAAAGACGAGATCGGCAACATGGCTCGCGCGGTGAATCAATTCCTCAAAGACCGACTTCAACTGGAAAAAAGAACGGTCCAATTGAGTATCGCCACAGAGCGGCTCGCGCTGCAAAACAGCCGACTGGAGCAAGAAGCCGTGATCCGTGCCGGACAACGTCATGTCCTGGAGTTGATCGCCAGGAGCACCGAGCTGGCAGAAGTCCTCGACAGCCTGGCTCACCTGGTGGAGTCCCAGTTGAAGGGGATGATGGTGTCCATCCTGGTGCTGGATGAGGATGGCAAACACCTGCTGCACGGGGCGGCCCCCAGTTTGCCGAAAGCCTATAACCAGCTCATTGACGGGATTGCGATCGGTCCGAACGTCGGTTCATGCGGCACCGCGGTGTATCGACGAGAACCGGTCATCGTCACGGATATCGAGCTGGATCCGCTGTGGGAAGCGTACCGTTCAGCCGCTGCGCCCTATGGATTTCGAGCCTGCTGGTCGACGCCGATTCTGTCCCATGAGCGAAAGGTATTGGGTACGTTTGCCTTGTATTCCAATACCGTACGCAGCCCCAGCTCGGCCGAGACGCGACTGATTGACATGGCGACACCGCTTGCCGGTATTGCGATAGAACGCCAGCTTACCGAAAAGCGCATTCGCTATATGGGCGACCATGACGCACTGACCGGGCTGCCGAATCGCACACTGCTCGAAGACCGTCTCAAGCAGGCGATGCTTTATGCCCAGCGCTACGACCGCCTGGTGACGGTGGTGTTTCTCGATCTGGACAAATTCAAACTGGTGAATGACAGCCTTGGACACAGTGCTGGAGACGAACTGCTGAAAACCGTCGCCCAGCGCATGCTGGAGTGCGTACGCCGCACCGACACCGTCGTGCGACTGGGTGGCGACGAGTTTGTGATCATCCTGTTCGACCAGCCCTCAGACCTCGACGGCGTTACTCCAGCCCTGCACAAAATCCAGGAAGCCATCCTGCGACCGATTCAACTCAGCGGGCATACACTCCACGTCACCTGCAGCATGGGGTTGGCCACCTACCCTGCCGACGGCAGCGATACCGACACGTTGCTCAGCAACGCGGATGCCGCCATGTACCGGGCCAAGGAACTGGGTCGCAACAGTTACCAGTTCTATACGAGCGAGATGAATAACAAGGTTCAGGGCAAGCTCGCCATGCAAGACGGGCTTCGAAACGCACTCAACCATGACGAGTTCCTGCTGCTGTACCAGCCACAGGTGGATTTGCAGTCAGGCCAGATTATCGGAGTAGAGGCACTGATCCGCTGGCAGCACCCCGAACTCGGCATCGTGTCTCCAATCAAATTCATTCCGCAGGCCGAAGAAACCGGGTTGATCGTGCCCATCGGCGACTGGGTGATTCATGCCGCGTGCAGACAGAACAAGGCCTGGCAGGATGCGGGCTGGCCGCCGATCACCATGTCGGTGAATATTTCTGCACGCCAGTTCGTCGAAAGGGACCTGATCGACCGGGTGATGCATGCCTTGCAAGAAACCGGGCTGGACCCGATGTACCTTGAGCTGGAGCTGACCGAAAGCCTGATCATGCAAGACCTTCAGCAAGCCATCAGCAAAATGAAGGAACTGCAATCAATGGGGATCAGCCTCTCGATCGACGACTTCGGCACCGGCTACTCCAGCCTCGCAGCATTGAAAAGCTTTCCGATCGCGAGACTCAAGATCGACCAGTCTTTCGTGCGCGACCTGCCCGACAACGAGAACGACAAAGCCATCGCCACCGCGGTGATTTCGTTGGGGCACAAACTGAACCTCAAGGTCATTGCCGAAGGTGTCGAAACCGAAGAGCAGCAAACCTTCCTGCGTGAAAACGGCTGCGATGAGATTCAGGGCCACTTTTTCAGCAAAGCGGTCAGCGCAGAAGAAATCAGCCTGTTACTGCGTACACCCCGGTTGCCTCAACCGAGCCGCATTGCGAGCCCTGACTCGGTCAGGCGAAAACGCGATGTAAAACGCCCAAGCAGTCCAATGCCGGGGCATTAATACTGCGCAGGGCGTTTTCAACTGCTCGAAGATGCAGGTATTCCTGTGTCGCCCTACTAACTGCCTTCGCGAGCAAGCCCGCTCCCACATTGGTTTTGTGGAGTGCCCGCAATCCAAGGCACGCCTGATATCTAATGTGGGAGCGGGCTTGCTCGCGAAGGCGTCCGAACAATCAGCTCTGGGCTTTGCTCAATTTGGTGAACAGCTCAGTCGGTACTTTCTTGCCATTGGAGGTGTATTGGTTGGTGCGGAACTTGTAGACCTCGCCTTCGGAGAGGAAACCGTCGTTGTTGGTGTCCATCGCCTTGAATTCCTCACCACCCTGCGGGGCCACGGTCAGCAGTTCTTTCAGGGAAACGCGGCCATCCTGGTCAGTGTCGGTACGGGCGAAGGACGCATCGCCGCACTTGCCTTCACCGCATTTGCCTTCGCTGGTCTTGGTGACTTTGGCGCCGGTTTCGCTGGCACCGCACTTGCCTTCGCCACACTTGCCTTCGCTGGTTTTTTCCGTCGAGGCGAGTTGGTAACCTTGTGGCAGTGCATCTGCGGCGAAGGCGCTTGAGGCGAGGTTCATGCTGCCGGCCAGAGCAACTGCGATCAGGCCAATGCGGGATTTGTTCGACATACGGGACATGGTTATTACTCCGGATACAGTGTGAGGCCAGGCCGCCAGGATCATGCCACGAGGGCGATAAGCCGGGGGGCGAGGAGCGTTTGCTTTCTCGCTAAGGCAGGGCTATTTGACTGCAACCGTGTATCCCGGATGTATCCGGATCGAGGGGCATTTGTAAGTCAGTCTCCGCATAGCAGCTGCGGATACACAGCGATACACAGGCCCTGCTCTTTTCCTCTTTGCCCCAAAAGATCGCAGCCTTCGGCAGCTCCTACAGGGGATCGCGTTTCAAATGTAGGAGCTGCCGAAGGCTGCGATCTTTTGATCTTTTGCAGCTACTTACTCCGGCGGATCAATCTGATCCAGCACTCGATTGGCCGTGATCTCGGCCAGCATGATGCTGTTGGAAATACCCAGCAGCGCATAGCGCGACTCACCGTCCAGATGATCCACCAACTGATGGACCATCACATCAACCGAGGCCAGCGTCTCGACCAAATAAACTACCAGGGATTCGGTATCGCTCTCTGGGTCGACGAAAAAACTCTTGTTAGGTGTGCGCGACGTGGCTTTGATGTCGGCAATTGAGAAGTGAAAATCGAGGGCACGCTCGGCGGCCTCATTGAGTTTTTTGGAATCGGGTTTGTACGGGGAAACCGGGTCGGTGTCCGGCGGGTTCGGTGTAGGCTTTTTCATATGCTGAGTTACCTAATGATGTGCCAACCTCTTGCTGCTAAACAAAGAGGGTGGCAACTGCACGCAGGTTAGCAGACCGGGTAACCCAGCAATCCGGCGCGCCCGAGGGCGCCCTACGTACAGCTACCATCAAGTACAGGTAATGAAATACCTACAGGACAGATGCATGCACAGCCGAGTTAACGCGGGCTGCTAAACCCGATCACTGATGGGCAGTGACAGGACTCAAGTTACCGACGGGCCCCAAGGCGCACAAGCCGGCGGATTCTGGCGTAACCGTAGGCAACGGCGCAAGGTTTTGTAGCTTTCAGGAAGTAAACTTGAAGGCGCTTAAACACGCGCCTCCAGCGTTGTTGAAAAAGCAGAGGGATGCTTCCTACACGAGGTGAAAACCTGAGGAGTATCGTCGACTAAATCGTTAGCACAAACCGGCATTCATCCCCGCTCTTGTTGTTACAAGACAGTTGTTCAGACAAGAATCCACACCGATCAAGCACTTTTCTTGAGCCCACGTTTTCCTCGTAGACATAAGCAACCAGTTGCCGAAGTTCCCAACGCACCTGTGCCTCCTGGATCAGATGTTTCAACGCCAGTGTTGCCAGCCCCTGCCCGCAAACGCTTTGAGCAATCCGATAGCCGACTTCTGCCGAGCGCTCGGACCTGTCGATGCTTTTCAGGTTGGCTCGACCCACTATTGTTTCACTGGAATCTACGATAACGAACGGGTGCCAGGCGCCGATGGCAAAATCGGCTAAATAGCCTTCAATGTGAGCGGCGACACCCTGCAACGAGTAGAAATAAGGGTCACGCGCATCAATATGCGTTTCGAACCATTCACGGTTGTCAATTTCGAATGCCAGCAACGCTTGCGTGTCAGTGCTTTTTAGCTCGCGAACTCTAAATGAACTCATTATTCACCTCTCCTTGTCTCAGCCCGAAAGCCGCCTACCCTGGCCAACTTCGTTGAACTGTATTGCGCTTTCAGGCCTGGTCCGGCCGGGCGTTGGGGTTACTTGAAAACTGGCACGGTACTCGACTTGACTGGATTTTGCAGGTACTCACGCAAGCGAACGCCAATCTCTGCGATTTTTGCCTCGCCCTCACGCAAGGCTTGCGGGTTGGTGTGGACCGAGTAGCTCCCCAGTTCAAGATCATAGGGATGCGGTGCCGCTGAACCGATGACGAAGACCGTATCTTCGTGCAGGGCCTTCAGCGTAACGGCACCGCTACCTGGTTCGAAGACAACCATTTCCCCCGCAGTGACTATCCCAGGCACGGAAAGAGCACCTCGACTGACACTCAACCACAATGACTCGTGCCCATTGGGCGGCGCATAAGTCCAGGATTCCCCGGCGCGTAGCGTTACCAGTAAATAGTTCATTCCAGCAGGCGCGCGGACCGGGCTTTGGACACCTTCGTACGCACCAAGAATCACCCGCGCAGGCCCCACTTCAGGCATCGCGCTTGACTCCAGGTATTGGCTGTCGACACTGGCGTTTTCCAACGCGGGCGGTAATGCAACCCACAGTTGAAAACCTTGAATGCGCTTCGATGTCCCTGCCGACATCTCCTTTCCGTGCCAGACCCCGCCGCCCGCCCGCATCCATTCAACACCACCATAGTCGATCATCCCTGAACCCGAATCAGCATCCTCGAAGCGCAAATTGCCTTCAGTAATGACGGTGACGGTGGCGATCCCCGAGTGCGGATGCATTGGCATGCCGCCTATGAATGAACTCTCACCTTCAAACAGATCCAGAAAAACGAAAGGCTTGATCAGGTGGCCCAGATCGGAAGGACTCATCAGTCGGACAATAGCGCCATGCCCGCTACCAGTGGTGCGGTAGCTGATTGCGCGGTGGGTCACGGTTTCGCGTGTAGCGCTTGGGACGATACCGATAGGAGGTTGTTGCTGAATGGTCATGATGATTACTCACAGGAGAGTGGCAGCCTAGCGGCCCGATACCTCAAACAATAGAGCCGGGACGATTGCTTGATTAGCCGATAGAATTGGATTGCACTCGTCCACCTATGACAGGAATGCCCCGCCATGCTCGACCTCAACGACATCGCCATGTTTGTGCAGGTGGTACGCAGCGGCAGCTTTGCAGAGGCGGCGCGACGGCTGGGCATGCCGCCCAATACAGTGAGTCGTCGCATCCAGCAGCTCGAAGTAAATCTCGGTACGCGGCTGCTGCAACGCTCAACCCGCAAGCTCACGCTCACCAGTGCTGGTCAGGATTTTTATGAGCGTTGCGCGGGAGCGGTCGACGGCCTTCTCGAAGCGGGACAGGAGTTGATGACGGGCAGCGGCGAGCCCAGCGGCCTGGTGCGCGTGGCGGCGCCAGCCGACTTCTTCGACTTCTTCGAGATGGAGTGGGTGACCGAGTTTCTCGCAGCACATCCTCGCGTGCGGCTCGACTTCGTGCTCAGCGATGCGAAGGCTGACTTGATCGCCGAACAGATCGATGTCGCCTTTCGTGGCGGGTCTTTGCGCGATTCAGGCTATGTCGGTCGTCAGATCCTTGACCCGCGTAGCGTCGGAATGGTGGCAAGCCCCGCCTACATCGCAGCGCGTGGCTCACCCCGCACGTTGCAGGATCTGCTGAGCCACGATTGCGTGATCTCCGCGCATCCCAGCGGTCACGCTACATGGCGGATGGTCGGCCCGAAGGGTGAGGAAGAAGTGCAAGTGGCCGGGCGTTTTAGCGCAAATACCGCGCAGGCACTGCGCAAGGCCGCCGTGGCCGGACTCGGCATCGCGCTGCTGCCGCCCGTCATGGCCAGGCTCGACGTTCAGGCCGGCGTGCTCGTACCGGTGCTGCCTCACTACCAACCCAACGGTTACGGCATGAACGTGCTCTATCCGAGTCGCCGGCACCTGCCGCTCGCGGTAACGGCGTTTATCGGGTTAGTGATCCAGAAGATGAATGCGGCAGACGCCCCGGAAGGTCTATCGAAGCACCCCAGTCTCGCTTGAGACTCTTCAAAATGATGCCGTAACAATGGCACCCCTCGCTAATAGCCAGCATAGACACCTACTCGCCCATAAAATCCCCCTTGAAAAGCACGATAAGTAGCTAGCTATTTGTTGAAGAAAGTCTGAAGTATTCATTTGAATTTTCGGATTCTTCCACCCCGCCGCCTATGCCTAACATCGGCTCCACAGTGAACCAGCCACGGCAGTGCCGGCTGGCTTTGTCGAAGTGCTTTTGCAGTAGGCCTGAGAATTTTTGAGGATCACCGATGAAGCTGGAAATTTTCCGCACGCTGTGGGGTTACACCGCCAGCAAGGCCCAGGCACTTGAAGAGCTGCTGCAGGCGGGCTTTGATGGAATGGAAGCACGTCTGCCACTGGACGCCCGTGAACGGGCTAAGTTCGCCGCCTTTCTCCACGCCAATCGCCTGGGTTACATCAGCACGGTTTTCACGGCGTACGATGTGCTGCCGGAGCAGTCGGCGACCCCTGCCGTCCACCTCAATGACCTCAATCAGAAACTCGCCTGGGCTGCCGAGCTCGGCCCACGTTTCGTCAACGTACTGGCGGGCAATGACCGCTGGTCCTTGCCACAACAAGTGGAGTTTTTTGGCCAGGCGCTGGAACTGGCGCGCAAGCACGGCCAGGTCTGCAGTTTCGAAACTCACCGCTCGCGTTCGCTGTTCAACCCCTGGGTGACCCTGGAGTTGATCCGGCAACTGCCCGATCTGTTGTTCACCAGTGACATCAGCCATTGGGTCGTGACCTGCGAGCGTCTGTTGAACGACCCGGCCGATGATTTGAGCGCTTTCATCGAGCGGGTTCACCATATCCAGGCACGGGTCGGTTACGACCAGGGCCCGCAAGTTCCGCACCCGGCGGCTCCCGAATATGCAAAAGAACTGGCTTTCCATCAGCAGCACTGGGAAAGCATCTGGCGCTCGCAGCAAGCCCGCGGTTACCAGGTCAGTACCCTGACCCCGGAATTCGGCGCTGACGGCTACCTGCATCATTTGCCCTTCACCAATGTCCCGGTCGCCGATCTGTGGTCATTGAACGTGTGGATGGGCCAGACCGAGCGCGAACACTTCGAGCGTTTCCACCACTCAAGCCATCCTTAGGGAGCCGATGCGTCATGCCTGACAATAAAAACAACAGCGCCAGCACTGACACGCACAAAGCCAACTTCAATAGCATCCCGGTGGTCAACATCGCCGGTCTGTTCAGCGTCGAACTGGAGCACCGCCTGGCCGTGGCCGAACATTTGGGGCGCGCCGCCAGCGAAGTCGGGTTCCTCTATATCACCAATCACGGTATCGACCCGCAGCTGATCGCCAACCTGCGCAAGGCGGCCAAGGACTTTTTTGATCAGCCCTTCGACACCAAGATGCGGCACTACATCGGCACCTCGCAAACCCACAAGGGCTTTGTGCCCGAAGGCGAAGAGGTCTATTCCAAAGGCAAGCCGGACCACAAGGAAGCCTTCGACGTCGGCTTCGAAGTCCCGGCCGATGATCCGCTGGTGCTGGCCAACACCCCGTTGCTGGGGCCCAACGACTGGCCACAACTGCCGGGTTTCAAGGCGTCGGTGCAGGCCTACTATGAAGCGATCTTCGCCTTGGGCCGGCGCCTGTTCGGCGGCTTTGCCCTGACCCTGGGCCTGGAAGAAAATTACTTCGACAGCCTGGTCACCCGCCCGCCGTCCAAGCTGCGCCTGATCCACTACCCCTTCGACGGTGCCGCCCATGACGCACCGGGTCTTGGCGCCCATACTGACTATGAGTGTTTCACCATCCTCCTGGCCGACAAACCAGGCCTTGAGGTGATGAACAACCTTGGACAATGGATCGATGCACCACCGATGGCCGACGCCTTTGTGGTCAACATCGGCGACATGCTGGAAGTGATGACAGCAGGCGCATTCGTTGCCACTGCGCACCGGGTGCGGAGCGTGAAGGAGGAGCGTTATTCCTTTCCACTGTTTTATGCCTGCGACTATCACACCCAGATCAAACCGCTGCCCGGGTTCACCCAGGGAGGCAACGACTACGAAGAAATCACGATCGGCGAACACATGTACGGCCAGGCACTGCAGACCTATCAGTATCTGCGTCAAAGGGTGGCCAATGGGGACGTTCAACTGCCAGGCAAGGCACGCAAGCCCGCCAGTTTCGGACATTTGAAAAATCAGGCTCAACCGTCCTGATTGAAGTTTTCAGTTACCCCTTACCTACGCCGGAGTCAGTAAAGATGAAAAACAATAATAAAAACCTGTTGAGCTTGGCTGTATTGGCGGCCGGTATGCTCGGTGCCTCGTTGAGCATGGCCGCATCAGACACGTTCAAGGTCGGCATGGAAATCACCTACCCTCCTTTTGAGTCCTATGACAAAGACAAAAACGTGGTGGGCTCAGACCCGGAACTGGCAGCCGCCCTGGCCAAGCACATGAACGCCAACGTGGAGTTCATCGACACCAAATTCCCGAGCCTGATCCTGGGCCTGAACTCCGCCAAATACGACGCGGTCATTTCCGGCATGTACATCACACCGGAGCGCCAGACTCAGGCCCAAACCATCGCCTATGCCAACACCGGTGCCGCGGTCATGGTGCCCAAGGGCAGCGAGATCAATGCGAAAAAACCTGAAGACCTGTGCGGCTTGAAACTGGGCCTGGAACAGGGCACGACCTGGGTCAAGGAATTCAAGAAGCTCTCCGATGAGTACTGCGTGCCAAATAACAAAGGCGCCATCACCGTCAGCGAGTACCCTTCCGCGCCCGAAGTGACCCAGGCCCTGTTGTCCAAAAACATTCAGGCCCAGGTTGAAATCGCTGGCGCTGCAAAAATGATCGCAGAAAAAACCAATGGCCGGGTAGTGATCACCACCGAACACCCGATCTATCAACAAACCCTCGGTATCTTCGTCAAGAAAGGTAACGACGAAACATTCCAGGCCGTGCAAAAAGCCTTCGAAGAGACGAAAAAGAGCGGTGAATACGCCGCTATTCTTAAGAAATATGGCTTGGAAGAACCGACTGCCCACTAAGAACGTGTCCTTGTAGTCTGGTCATCTGCCGCCCCTGCACCGGGGTGGCAGATCGAGGTGCCCTATGCAATTCGATTGGTCGTATTTCTTGTCCCTGTTCTCCCTGCCGGACTTCTGGAAAGCCTGCGTCACGGTGGTCCAGCTCAGTGCCCTGGCCTGGTTCCTCGGCATGCTGCTGGGCTTTGGCCTGGCCACGGCCAAGTTGTCCCAGTCGCCCCTATTGCGCATTCCCGCGGCGGTCTACATCTGGTTCTTCCGCAGCATCCCGCTGCTGGTGCTGGTGGTCTTCGTCTACAACTTGCCCCAATTGTTTCCCGGTAGCGGACCGATTCTGTCGAACCCCTTCTACTCCGGCTTGCTTGCCCTGGTGGTCACGGAAGCGGCTTACATGGCAGAGATCCACCGTGGTGGCCTGATCTCCGTGGCCAAGGGCCAAAAGGAAGCAGGCCGCGCGCTGGGTGTCGGCCTGTTCGGCATGCAGCGCTTGATCGTGATCCCCCAGGCTTTCCGTATCTCGCTGCCGACGTTGATCAATGAATACATCACAGTGGTCAAGCTGACGTCGCTGGTCTCGGTCATCTCCCTGACCGAAATCCTCACGGTCGGCCAACGCCTCTATGCCACCAACTTCCTGGTCATGGAAACCCTGGCGGCGGTGGGCGTGTACTACGTGCTGATCGTCACCGTGTTCGGCTTTTTCCTGCAGCGCCTGGAGCGCTACCTGGACCTGAACTTCCGCAAGCCGCATACACTCGATGCCGCCGCCGTGGTCAAGCTCAAGGCCTGCGCCGAAGCCTTGCCCGACACTGCGCGTAAAGCCGCGAGCAGCAACGCGACGCCCATCCTGCAACTGAAGAACATCCAGAAGAGCTATGGCACGCACCAAGTGCTGATGGGTATCGATCTGAATGTCGAATACGGCCAGGTGATCTCGATCATTGGCCCATCCGGCTCCGGCAAAACTTCGCTGATCCGCACGGTCAACGGTCTGGAAACTATCGATACCGGCGACATTCTGTTGTTCGGTGAAAAATTCATCGAAGCGTCGGACAAACCCAACAGCGCCCGTCTGCGCAAAGGCGTGCGGCACATTGGCATGGTGTTCCAGAACTTCAATCTGTTCCCGCACCGCACCATTCTCGACAACGTCACGCTGGCGCCGCGTTACCACGGCATCCCGGGCGAGCTGAGCGAGCACCGTGCTTATGCGCTGCTGGACAAGGTCGGCCTGCTCGCCCACGCCCACAAGTACCCGCACCAGCTCTCCGGCGGACAGCAACAGCGCGTGGCGATCGCGCGTGCTTTGGCCATGGAGCCGGACATCATGCTGTTCGACGAGCCTACGTCAGCGCTCGATCCAGAGCTGGTGGGCGATGTGCTGAACGTCATACGCGACCTTGCCAGTGAAGGCATGACCATGATTATCGTCACCCACGAAATGGACTTTGCCATGTCGATATCCGACCGGGTCGTGTTCATGGAGAACGGTAATATCCAACTGGATGCTGCACCTGAAACCATACGCTGCGATGCCGAAGGAGAGAGAGTGCGGCGCTTTATGGGCATCAGTACTCGATCGCCAAACCTGCCTGTCACTGCGAATCATGCGTGAGCATGGCGCTGCACCAGGCAACTACTTTCTTTGAGCTTCCTTCTGTCAGGAAAACACGCATGAACCTTGGAATAGCAGGACGCTGGGCGCTGGTGTGCGCGGCCAGCAAAGGCCTGGGTAAAGCCTGCGCACAGGCACTCGTCAGCGAAGGCGTGAACGTAGTGATCATCGCCCGAGGCGAACAGACGCTGAATGAAACAGCCCGTCAGCTCAGAGCGATAAATCCTGAAGTGACGGTCATCGC
Source organism: Pseudomonas sp. BF-B-26 (assembly GCF_019956495.1). Taxonomy (NCBI): domain Bacteria; kingdom Pseudomonadati; phylum Pseudomonadota; class Gammaproteobacteria; order Pseudomonadales; family Pseudomonadaceae; genus Pseudomonas; species Pseudomonas sp. BF-B-26. Next base: position 38,908 of record NZ_JAHBDP010000082.1, read on the forward strand.
CGTGGCCGGAGACATTTCAACGCCCGAGGGTCGCGCGGCCGCCCTCACGGCCCATGAGCATTTCGATATTTTGATCAACAACGCTGGAGGCCCTCCTCCCGGGGATTTCCGCGAATGGAACCGCGACGCCTGGCTCAAGGCGCTGGATACCAACATGCTCACACCAATCGAGTTGATCAAGGCAACGGTAGACGGCATGGCGACCCGCGGATTTGGCCGAATCATCAACATCACGTCGAGTGCCGTGAAGTCCCCGATCGAAAGCCTGGGTCTTTCCAATGGCGCGCGCAGTGGTCTGACGGGATTTATCGCAGGGCTTGCACGGCAAGACAACATCGCCAGTCGGAATGTGACGATCAACAACCTGCAACCGGGCTCATTCGACACCGATCGACTGCGTGACAACCTGGTCGCTGCGGCCGAAGAGTCGGGGCAAGACAGTGAGGCATTCCTCGGCGAATGCCGTAGCGAAATTCCTGCCAAACGCTTCGGCTCACCCGAAGAGTTCGGCGCTCTGTGCGCTTTCGTTTGCAGCAGTCATGCGGGCTACCTGACCGGGCAGAACTTGTTGATTGATGGAGGGGCTATTCGCTCCAGCCAATAAAGACGGCAGGCACAAGTGGCGCGAATGGCATAGATGCTTTCGCCATTGCGTTCCAACCTTCAACCCTGATACCGAGTCCAAATGAACTCAGTAGTACGGCAGGCTTCGCAACTAAGTCTGTTGTACTTCCCTATCAGTCGTTATGGGTTGCCGGTGCTTGTCGGAAACTGTCTATCAAGCCCACCTGCGCGGCACTTAAATAAGTGCCTGATTCCGACACCCTCTGCCGGCAGCCGACAGACGCTTTAATTTTATCTTCTTACTCTCCACTGACCGACGTTCATCGCTTCACGTCGGTCCAGTCAGTCCTGCCACTGCACACCCCGCCATAGGCTCTAGCCGAGCGGACTATGGGTCGGGTGTAAGGAGAATAAGAATAATGAATCCAGTGTTTACATCATCACTCAACCACTTGCTCGATACCGTCACCGCTGGACCGCAGCGCGTCCCAGGCGTAGTCGCAGCAATAACCGGGCGCGACGGTTTGCTCTACGAAGGTGCTTCAGGTCAACGGACGCTCGGTCAAGCCGGTGCAATGACGACCGACAGTGTTTTCGCCATGTTTTCGACGACTAAAGCGATAACCGCCACGGCGGTGCTTCAGTTGGTCGAGGACGGCCTACTGGATCTCGATGCGCCTGCCAGGAACTATGTGCCGATGATCGGCGAACTCAAGGTGCTCGAAGGGTTTGATATCGACGGCACCCCGCGGCTTCGCGCGCCCAAAAAACACATCACCACGCGGATGCTTCTGCTTCATACAGCAGGTCTGGGTTATGAATTCTTTAACGAAAACTACAACAGGCTAGTCCAGGAAGGACGCCAACCCAGCATCATCAGTGGATCGTTGGCGGCACTCATGACGCCCTTGCTGTTTGAGCCTGGTGAACAGTGGGAATACGGTTCCAGCATGGATTGGGCCGGTCTGGTGGTCGAGGCCATTACCGGCAAACGTCTGGGTGAAGTCATGCAACAACGTATTTTTGAGCCGCTGGGCATGACCGATACCGCCTTTAGCATGACCGCATCGATGCTCCAGCGACGGGCTGGAATGCATCAGCGTGAAGAAGATGGATCGCTGACCGCAGTCGAGGGTTCCCTCCTTCCAGAGGAACCAGAAGTGCACATGGGAGGCCATGGTCTGTTCTCGACAGTGAAGGATTATTGCCTGTTCATCCGGGCCTGGCTAAACGATGGACAAGGTGATCACGGACCCATTCTGAAGCCTGAGACGATTCGTTTCGCTGAAAAAAACGGGCTCGACAACCTGAAAATAAAAGCCCTTCCCTGCGTGATTCCGAGTATTTCCCACACGGCGGAATTCTTCCCCGGCATGCCAAAGTCATGGGCGTTGAGTTTCATGATCAACGAACAAGACGCACCCACCGGTCGTCCTGCGGGCTCTTTGGCGTGGGCTGGATTGGCCAATCTTTTCTATTGGATCGATCGCAAGAATGGCATCGGCGGTTTTTGGGCCACTCAGATATTGCCATTCGTAGACCCTGTTTCGACCAACGGATATCTGGATTTCGAAACGGCGGCCTACCGCAATCTGACCACCTGAACCCGTACTTGATTCGATTCGCATGAGAGCCCTCCAAGGGCTCCAGGCGATGGCGCAAGAAAACTATCCCCTTCTCCGAAAACAACAAAAACAAAACAGGTGACTCATGGAGATCTCCACACGTACCCCTGTGCGCGCTCGATCCACAGAATGCGCATTTGGCACGTCAACAATCAGTGCTGGCCTCCTGTTGGCGACTCTGGCGGGCAACGCCGGAGCCGTCGATGTGGACGCCGGCGAATACGCCGCTGCGCTTCCAGCCGGCAGCAATATCGGCTTGCTTTACCTCCAGCATGCCGAACGGCGGTCGCTTTACGGTAACGGTCACAAGGTTGCGATCAAAGCGGGACTCGACTCGGATATCGGCATATTGCGCGTCGCGAATTACCAGCAGTTGGGTGACTACACGATCAATACGCAGTTCCTGTTGCCATTCGGGCGCCTGGAAGGAACACGCGATAACGACGCGTTGGGACAAGCCAATGGCACGGGCGACTTGATTCTGGCGTCCACCCTGTGGCTCGTGAATGATCCGGCGAAGAACCGTTACTGGGGCATAGCGCCCTACCTGTACGTGCCGACCGGTAACTATGACCGAAACGATGCACTCAACCTTGGAGAAAACCGTTGGAAGATGACGTTGCAGACGGGCTATGTGACCGGCCTCACTGAAAAGTTATCCCTGGACCTCACCGCCGACGTGACCCTGTTTGGCAAAAATGACGACCTCACGAGTCAAAGCCTGACGTTGCGCCAGAAGCCACTATGGCAAGCCCAGACGTACCTGAGGTACGCCGTGACGCCCAAGCTGTCGGTGCATGTCGGCGCGTCTCAACTCTGGGGTGGTGAGACGCGCGTTGACGGTCAGGATCAGAACGATGAACCCAACACCAGCAAGTACCGTGTCGGGGGATCGTACTGGATGACCCCTACGTTCCAGGCCCTGCTCAATTACGGCCAGGACGTATCGGTCGACAACGGCTTCAAGGAAAAGCAGCGGGTTAACCTACGGCTGTTGTGGGTGTTCTGACCCACAGCAAGTGGTTGGTTTCCTGGGCACCGAGAGCGTCTTGGACGTCACTCTCGGTGCCCTTTTCTGCCTCGCATCGCTAACGCAGTCGGCGCTGCAAGGTTTGGGAGGGTAATTCACTGAAACGCTTGCGATAGATTCCCGCAAATTCACCCAGGTTTAGATAACCCCACCGAAAGGCGATGGTGGAAACAGTTGTCCCCGACTCCGGACCCGTTGCCAATAAATCGCGGCGCACACCCTGCAACCGCTGCTCGCGCAAGAACGCACCGGGCGTCATGCCGCGAAAACGCGAGAAGGCTCCACTCAATGCCCGCACACTGGTCCCGACGGCACTGGCAACCTCTGCCATCGTCGGCAGGCTCGCTGCATTGGCACTCATGAACTCTTCGGCGGCCCTGACATAACGCGGTGCAATCCGGTTCATTGGACTATTGAAATCAAGCCCTGCTTGCGCGGCGCGGGCAGCCCACTCTCGCAATAGATGAACGCAAAGACTTTGCTCCAGATGAGCCCCCAGACGTCCTTCAGCCATGTGTTCGGAAGCCTCGGCCACGCAACGAACCGTGTACTCCAGCAGGCTTAGCCAGCTCGAACCGACTCCGCCGATGACGCACTTGTGTCTCCAGAACTGATCATCGGGCACGAACCCAAACCACTGCTGCGCCATCCGTTCCAAAACTGCATGAGGAATAGTCAGATTCAGTTGCAGGTGATCCGGATCGAGGTCGATCCGGTAATCGACACGACTGCAATTGGCAATGAAGGATTGACCTACTGCCGTATCCTCAGTGACCGAACGTTGAGCCCAGTGCCGGGCATTGCCGCGAATGGTCGTAAGCAGTAACGCATTCCCCGCCTCGGGCGAAAATTCATCGACGCTCACGGCGACTCCATAGGCAAAACGAGTCAGCGTCAACTCGCCAATCCTGGACGAATGCATGGTTGCGTGCGGCTTGATGGCATGCCCGATGGGGGCCACACGATAGGGCATGTATACGCGATCCGACCAGTCGCTGATTTCATCCCACTCGGTTGAAAAGATTTTGTGTTGCTGGCGTAGCGGCTTGCCGCTGACATCGGTTAACAACGCATGGTCGAGACGCATGGAGACACCTGTTTTTATTATTTTAGGGTGAACCGCTGATCAGAGTAGCAACCTCAGGGCGATGGCAAGTAGGCCATCCCTTGCGACTCGCCCATCAGCAGCGGGCGATTGAGATCCGCGCAGGCGCGCAGGTAGTCGGCTACCAAGGTAATCCGCTTGAGCTTGCGCAGGTCCTCGCTGTAGTACATCCAGAACTGTCGAGTGACCTCCACCTCATCCGGGAGCACTTCGCACAGGCGCGGGTCGGGACCAGCGAGGAAGCAAGGCAGGATGGCCAGCGCGCGCCCTTCCAGCGCCGCATGGTACTGGGAAACTACGCTGGTGCTGCGCAGGCGGCTGTGCGCGCCGGGCAGCAGGTCGTTCAGGTAGAGCAGCTTGAAGCTGAAGGCCAGATCCTCGACATAGGTCACGAAGGGGTGACCGGCCAGGTCCTCGCGACTGGCAATCGGCGAATGATTGGCCAGGTACTCCGGTGTCGCATACAGACGCAGTCGGTAGTCGCACAGCCGCGAGCACACGTACGGACCGCGCTCAGGCCGCTCCAGGGTGATCGCGATGTCTGCCTCGCGCCGTGACAGGTTGACGAAGTGCGGGACCGGCAGGATGTCCACGGAGATATGCGGGTAATGGATGATGAAGTGGCTCATCTGCGTGGTGATGAAACAGGAGCCGAAAGCCTCGGTACAGCCGATGCGCAGGTGTCCGGCGAGCCCCCCGGTGGTTCCGGAAACCTGCTCGCAGGCTGCCAGCAGCGTACTTTCCAGCGTTTCGGCGTGACTGACCAGGCGTTGCCCCTCGACAGTCATGACAAAACCCGACGCTCGGGACTTCTCGAAAAGCAGTGCACCAAGGCTTTGCTCAAGGGCTCGGATGCGCCGCGACACCGTGGTGTAGTCCACCCCCAAACGACGTGCTGCGCCACTCGCGGTGTGAGCACGGGCGACCTCGAGAAAGAAGCGCATATCGTCCCAATTCACATGACTTTGGGTTGTGCGTTTTTGCATATTCATCAGGCTTTTCTGCCAATACATATTGGAAATTAGCCAACATATACTCGCATTCAGCCTGGTTTGACCAGCATCGTTTCTCAACCGGAAACGCCCAAATTTCAATCAGGGCTGACGGCATGAATGCAGGGAAAAAACACTGCTTTCAAGCCGAAAACAGGCAGCTGTGCGACAGCGCAATCACTGCCACATTCGGCCCCGTCGAGAGCTCATAGACGGGTTCCCTGTCGGCACCTGACCGACGTCATTTCAACACCCCTCGCCTCCGGAAGATCGCCAGGGCAGATACGACTCCAGCAGCATTCAGGTGACGCTCCGCTTCGGGACGTCGCCCGGGTACCCGTACGCCCCTCAAAAGGCCGACATACAACAACAATTAAAAGCGGAGCCTCATCATGACGACTGACCATCCGAACCACGTCCAGACCTGCGCCCAGGTCAGGGCCAATCCCAAGTTCCAGCGACTCACCCGCCAGCGCGCGCTGCTGGCCTGGTCACTGAGCGCCGCCGTCCTGGCTGTCTATTACAGCTTCATCATGGTAGTGGCCTTCGCACCTGCCTGGCTGCACCTGCCGCTGTACGACGGCAGTCATCTCAGCCTCGGCATGCCGATCGGCGTGGCAATTATCCTGCTGTCCTGGCTGCTTACCGCCTGGTATGTGAACACCGCCAACACCCGTTTCGACGCGCTCAGCGCGCAGATCCTCCTGGAGACCCGCGCATGAAACGCCTACTCGCCCTTCTCGCCCTAAGCCCGCTGCTGGCCAACGCCGCAACTATCACCGCGGAGAAGCAACCGCTCAATGTGCATGCCATCGGCATGTTCTTCGTCTTCGTCCTTGCCACGTTGCTGATCACTTGGTGGGCGTCCCGTCGCACGCGCTCCGCTGCCGACTTCTACAGTGCCGGCGGCGGTATCACGGGTTTTCAGAATGGCCTGGCGATCGCCGGTGACTACATGTCGGCAGCCACTTTGCTGGGCCTGTCGAGCATGGTGTTCGCCAAGGGTTACGACGGCTTCGTCTACATCATTGGCTTCTTTGTCGGCTGGCCTATCGTCACCTTCCTGATGGCCGAGCGCTTGCGCAACCTGGGGCGCTACACCTTCGCCGACATCGTCTCCTACCGCCTCGATCAAACCCGCGTACGCAGCTTTGCCGCCCTCGGATCGCTGACCGTGGTGTGCTGCTATCTGGTGGTGCAAATGGTCGGCGCCGGTCAGCTGATCAAACTGTTGTTCGGTCTCGACTACCGCACGGCGGTGGTGGTAGTCGGCGTGTTGATGTTGGTCTACGTGATCTTCGGCGGCATGCTCGCCACCACATGGGTGCAGATCACCAAGGCGGTCCTGCTGCTGGCCGGCGGCACGACCCTGATGCTGATGGCCCTGAGCCGTTTCGGCTTCAGCTTCGAGACGCTGGCCGCCCAAGCCGTGGCGGTGCATGCCAGCGGCGTGCAGATTATGGGCCCGGGCACCTTGCTGGCCGACCCGATCAACGCGGTGTCACTGTCCCTCGGACTGGTCTTCGGCATCGCCGGCCTGCCGCACATTCTGATGCGCTTCTTCACCGTGCCCAATGCAAAGGAAGCGCGCAAATCGGTGCTATTCGCCACGGTGTTCATCGGCTTCTTCTTCCTGGTGGTCTGCATCCTGGGCTACACCGCCATCGTCATCGTCGGCACAGACCCGCAGTACTATGTCGACGGCAAGCTCGGCGGCGCCATGATCGGCGGCGGCAATATGGTTGCCATGCATCTGGCTAAAGCGGTGGGCGGCAACCTGTTTCTCGGATTCCTCTCCGCCGTGGCTTTCGCCACCATTCTCGCCGTCGTGTCCGGTCTGGCCCTGGCGGGTGCCTCGGCCATCTCCCATGACCTTTATGCTTCGGTATTGAAGAAGGGCCGCGCCGACGAGAAAAAGGAAATGCGCGTGTCGCGCATTGCCACCGTCTGCCTGGGCATCGTTGCGATTTCCCTTGGCATTCTGTTCGAGGGCCAGAACATCGCCTTCCTGGTCGGCCTGACGTTCGGCATCGCCGCATCGGCGAATTTCCCGGTACTGATCATGTCCATGTACTGGGGCGGCCTGACCACCCGCGGCGCCCTTTATGGCGGCCTGACCGGCCTGATCAGCGCGCTGGCCCTGGTGGTCTGCTCACCGTCGGTGTGGGTCGGCGTATTGGGCCATGCCCAGGCAATCTTCCCCTACGACCAGCCGGCGCTGTTCTCCATGCCTTTGGCCTTCCTGGTCATCGTGGTGGCGTCCAAACTGGACCGTAGCGAGCGCGCCGACCGTGAGCGCGCTGCCTATGCCGATCAGTTCGTCCGCGCCCAGACTGGCCTGGGCGCTGCAATGGCCAGTAGTCACTAACGCTGCAGCTTTCCGGGGTCTATGCCCCGAGCGCGAGTTCGCCCCTTAGCGTCGCGTTTTTTTACTCCCGCCCTGCGCCGCCCGGCGCAGGGCACCTCCAACGAGTCTTCCCTCCACCGGCCCCGGCCAGTGCGGGAACGGCTTGCTTATAACAACAAGAGGCAAGCAATGAAACCTACCACCCTTACCCTGTTCCTGGCCGGCAGCGGCCTCGCCGTACAGGCTCACGCCGACTTCCTCGCAGACAGCAAGGCCAGCCTGGAACTGCGCAACTTTTACTTCAACCGCGACTATCGCCAGGACAACGCCGCCCAATCCAAACAAGAGGAATGGGCCCAGGGTTTCCTGCTGCGCTATGAATCGGGCTTCACCGACGGTTTGATCGGTGTCGGCTTCGATGCCATCGGCCTGGTCGGCGTCAAGCTTGATTCCAGCCCTGATCGCGCAGGCTCCGGCCTGCTCAAACGCCACCGCGACACGAGCAAAGGTGCGCAGGACGAGTACGGCGAACTGGGCCTGACCGCCAAAGTGCGTGCCTCGAAAAGCACGCTGAAACTCGGCACGCTGCTGCCGAAACTGCCGACGGTACTGGCCAACGATTCACGGCTGTTGCCACAAACTTTCAAGGGCGGTCAGTTGACCTCGCTGGAACTCGAAGGCCTGACGGTGGATGCCGGACGACTGACCCAGGTCAATCAGCGCGACTCCTCGGATTACGAGGACATGGGCATCACCCGCACTGGCGCCAAGGGCATCACCAACCGTCATCTCGACAGCGACAGCTTCGATTTCGCCAGCCTTAACTACAAATGGACCAGCAACCTCGCCACCGGCTACAGCTACGGTCACCTCGACAACTTCTACAGCCAGCACCTGGTCAACTTGACCTACGTGTTGCCGGTGACGACGGGCCAGTCGCTGAAAACGGACCTGCGCTTCGCCCGCTCCACGGATGATGGCGGCAGCAATGTCGATAACAACGCCATCGGCGCAATGTTCACCTACAACCTTGGCGGGCATGCGTTGGGCCTGGGTTATCAAGGCATGAGCGGCGACACCGGCTACGCCTACGTCAACGGCACCGATGCCTTTTTGGTGAACTTCGTGCAGATCGGCGACTTCGCCAGCAAGGACGAAAAGTCCTGGCAGGCGCGCTACGACTACAACTTTGCGGCCATTGGCGTTCCGGGCCTGACCTTCATGACCCGCTACCTCACCGGCGACAATATCGATCTGGGCGGCAATCGTCCGGAAGGCAAGGAATGGGAACGTGATACCGACATTGGTTATGTCGTGCAGAGCGGGCCGCTGAAGAATGTCGGGGTGAAGTGGCGCAACGCGACGGTGCGCTCGACCAACTTCGGCAGCGACCTGGATGAAAACCGCCTGATCCTCAACTATACCCTGGCGCTCTGGTAAATCTCCCCGCCAGACGGGGCCGCTCGCATCGCCTGAGAGTGCGAGTGGCCCCCCAATCCAACGCGCCACCTCTATGATTTTTTTGCACAACGCACCGGTTTTTATGAGCATTTTTAATTGATTTTTGCATGCATATACTGGGCTCAAGCGCCTGGTCATGAACCGCGCCAGACCCAACAAAAACAAACAAGGGCATACACCGTGAAGACATCCATGCTTGCCGCCGTCTCCCCGTTCTCAGGTACCTGCACGCGTCTCGTACGCATTGCTGCCCGCAGCGAAGCCTCCTTCGCCGCCTGACCATCCCGTACCTGTACCCGCGCCGATCGTCACCACGATCGATGGAGACTCCAATGAACAGCAACTGCCAACCGTTCCTCGCCGCTCGAGACTTCCTGCTGGCCCACCGTACCGACTACGCCACTGCCGTGCGTGACTTCCGCTGGCCGCAACTGAACGAGTTCAACTGGGCACTGGATCACTTCGATGCCATGGCCGAGGGCAACCAGGCCAACGCCCTGTGGATCGTTGAAGAAGACGGCAGCGAACAGCGCTACAGCTTCCAGCAACTGGCCTCGCGCTCCAATCAGGTGGCCAACCACTTGCGTGCCCTTGGCGTGCGCCGTGGCGAACGCATCCTGCTGATGCTCGGCAACGACGTCGCCCTGTGGGAAACCATGCTGGCCGCCTTCAAAATCGGCGCCGTGGTCATTCCCGCCACCGCCCTGTTGACCCCGGATGACCTGCGCGACCGCATCGAGCGCGGCCAGGTTCGCCACCTCGTGGTCGGCAATGCCCATGTCGACAAGTTCGTCGGCCTGGGTGAAGGCTGCAGTCGCATCTGCGTCGGTCCGGCCCCCGCCGACTGGACCCCATACAGCGCCGCCAGCGAATATTCCGAGCAGTTCGAAGTCGAGGGCCTCACCCTGGCCAGTGATCCGATGCTGCTGTACTTCACCTCCGGCACCACCTCCAAACCGAAGATGGTGCTGCACAGTCACCAGAGCTACCCGGTCGGCCACCTGTCGACCATGTACTGGATCGGCCTGCAGCCGGGTGACCTGCACTTGAACATCTCGTCACCGGGCTGGGCCAAACATGCCTGGAGCTGCCTCTTCGCACCGTGGAACGCCGGCGCCTGCATCTTCATCCACAACGTCGCGCGCTTCAGCGCTCCGGCCCTGCTTGGCGCGCTGGAGCGCTATGGCGTCACTAGCCTGTGCGCCCCGCCCACCGTGTGGCGCATGCTGATTCAGGAGGACCTGGCCAGTTACAAGGAGCGCTTGAAACTGCGTGAACTGGTGGGCGCCGGTGAGCCGCTCAACCCGGAGATCATCGAGCAGATCCTGCATGCCTGGGACTTGCCACTGCGCGACGGCTTCGGCCAGTCGGAAACCACCGCGCTGGTCGGTAACACACCCGGCCAACTGCTCAAACCCGGCTCCATGGGCCGTCCGCTACCGGGCTACCAGGTGACCATGCTTGACCCCGACGGCGTACCCGGCAACGAGGGAGAAGTAGCCCTGCCGCTGGACGTGCGACCACTCGGTCTGATGTTGTGCTACGAGGACAGCCCGGAAAAAACCGCCGAAGTGATGCGCGACGGTTACTACCGCACCGGCGATACCGCACAGATCGACGAAGAGGGCTACATCACCTTCGTCGGCCGTGCCGACGACGTGTTCAAGGCTTCCGACTACCGCATCAGCCCCTTCGAACTGGAAAGCGCACTGATCGAACACCCGGCCGTGATGGAAGTGGCCGTGGTGCCGAGCCCTGATCCGGTGCGCCTGGCAGTGCCCAAGGCCTATCTGATCCTGGCCCATGACGAACCCGGAAGCGCTGAACTCGCCGCCAACATCCTCGCCTTCGCCCGCGAGCACCTGGCGCCCTATAAGCGGGTACGGCGCATCGAATTTGTCAGTGAGCTACCCAAGACCATCTCCGGGAAGATTCGCCGGGTGGAATTGCGGCAAATGGAAGTGCAGCGTCGCCAGGGTGACGCACGAGGCCCGCAGGAATACTTCGAAGAAGACTTCCCGCAACTCAAGGGCTGAACCCGGGCCGGTACGCCGGCCATTCTGAATTCAAACGCGACCGCTCGGCCAATCAGGCCGAGGGGCCTCACTCGACTCAAAAAAAGTAGACAGGACCCGAAAATGACCTCCTCCAGCATTCCTAGCGTCAAGCTTCTCATCAACGGCGAATTCGTCGAATCGCGCAGCACCCAATGGCGCGACGTGATCAACCCGGCTACCCAGGAAGTCCTGGCCCGCGTCCCCTTCGCCACCGCCGAAGAAATGAACGCCGCCGTGGCCAGCGCCAAAGAAGCCTTCAAGACCTGGCGCAAAACGCCGATTGGCGTCCGCTCCCGGATTTTCTTCAAATACCAGCAACTGATCCGCGAGAACATCAAGGAACTGGCAGCACTGCTCACCGCCGAACAGGGCAAAACCCTGCCGGATGCAGAAGGTGATGTGTTCCGCGGTCTGGAGGTGGTCGAGCACGCCGCCTCCATTGGCAATCTGCAGATGGGTGAGTTGGCCAACAACGTCGCCAATGGCGTCGACACCTACACCTTGATGCAGCCGCTGGGCGTGTGCGCCGGCATCACCCCGTTCAACTTCCCGGCGATGATCCCGTTGTGGATGTTCCCGATGGCCATCGCCACCGGCAACACCTTCATCCTCAAGCCGTCCGAGCAGGATCCGCTGGTGACCATGCGCCTGGTGGAACTGGCGCTCGAGGCCGGTGTACCGAAGGGAGTGCTCAACGTCATCCACGGTGGCGTCGACGCGGTGAACCTGATCTGCGACCACCCGGACATCAAGGCCGTGTCCTTCGTCGGTTCGACCAAGGTCGGCACACACGTCTACAACCGCGCTACCCAGAATGGCAAGCGTGCACAGTGCATGATGGGCGCGAAGAATCATGCCATCGTCCTGCCCGATGCCAACAAACAGCAGACCCTGAACAACCTGCTGGGTGCTTCCTTTGGCGCTGCGGGCCAGCGCTGCATGGCTCTGCCAGTGGTGATCCTGGTCGGTGAAGCGCAGGCCTGGTTGCCGGACCTGATCGAGCGAACCAAGACCCTCAAGATCAATGGCGGCACCGAACCAGGCACCGACATCGGCCCGGTGATCTCCTGCGCGGCTCTGGATCGCGTCAACAGCCTGATCGCCAGCGGCATCGAAGAAGGCGCCAGGCTCGAACTGGATGGACGCAACCCAAGTGTGCCTGGCTACCAGGACGGCAACTTCGTCGGCCCGACCATCTTCTCCGGCGTCACTGCACAAATGTCCGTATACCGCGAAGAAATCTTCGGCCCGGTGCTGTGCGTCATGCACGCCGCCAGCCTGAGCGAAGCGATCGAGATCATCAACGCCAACCCGAATGGCAACGGTACTGCCCTGTTCACCCGTTCCGGCGCTGCCGCGCGTCACTTCCAGGAAGAGATCGACGTCGGCCAGGTAGGCATCAACGTGCCGATCCCGGTACCGGTCCCGCTGTTCTCGTTCTCCGGTTCGCGCGCCTCCAAACTCGGTGACCTGGGCCCCTACGGCAAACAAGTGGTGACCTTCTACACCCAGACCAAGACGGTCACCCAGCGCTGGTTCGACGAAGACGACACCAGCGGTGCGGTAAACACCACCATCACCCTGAAATGACCTTTGCTGGCCGGCGCCAAGCGCCGGCCAGTCAGGAGCTGAAAGATGGAATACCAAACTTTACTGGTCGACGTGCAACAGCGCGTGGGCCTGATCACCCTCAACCGGCCACAGGCGCTCAATGCGCTGAACAGCCAATTGATCGCCGAACTGAACCAGGCCCTTGATCGTCTGGAGGCCGACCCTGAAATCGGCTGCCTGGTCATCACCGGATCGACCAAGGCCTTTGCCGCCGGCGCTGACATCAAAGAGATGGCCGCGCTGAGTTATCCGCAGATCTATCTGGACGATTTCTTCGCGACCGCCGACCGCATCGGCGCCCGGCGCAAGCCAATGATTGCCGCAGTGGCTGGCTACGCGTTGGGTGGCGGCTGCGAGTTGGCGCTGATGTGCGACTTCATCTACGCCGCCGATAACGCCCGCTTCGGTCTTCCGGAACTGAACCTGGGAGTGATCCCCGGGATTGGTGGCACCCAGCGCCTGAGCCGCGCCGTTGGCAAGTCCAAAGCCATGGAGATGTGCCTGACTGGCCGCCAGCTCGGCGCCGAGGAAGCTGAGCGCGCCAATCTGGTGGCCCGTGTTTTCCCCGTCGCAGAGTTACTGGAACGAACCCTGGAAGTCGCCCGCGGCATTGCCGGCAAGTCGTTACCGGCGGCCATGATGATCAAGGAATGCGTCAACCGCGCTGAAGAAATCAGCCTCAGCGAAGGCATACGTTTCGAGCGTCGGTTGTTCCATTCGCTGTTTGCCGGCCACGACCAAAAGGAAGGCATGCAAGCCTTCGTCGAAAAGCGCGTGCCGAATTTCCTGCACCGCTGATCCCCACTCGCAAAAGGTAGTCATCATGCATATCGGATTTCTCGGCCTCGGCAACATGGGCGGCCCAATGGCCCGCAACCTGCTCAAGGCGGGACACAGCCTGACCGTTTTCGATCCTTTCCCCCAGGCGGTCGCCGCCCTGGTGGAGGCCGGTGCCAGCGCCGCTGACTCCCCCGCCGCTGTGGCCAAGGCCAGGGTTGAGGTGATCATCACCATGTTGCCGACCGCCGACCATGTGAAGCAGGTCTATCGCGGCAAGGAGGGCCTGTTGGCCAATATTGGCCAGGGCGTGCTGTTGATCGACAGTTCGACCATTGACCCGCTCAGTGCCCGCGAAGTGGCCAAATTCGCCCTTGCCCAAGGCAACCCGATGCTCGACGCGCCGGTATCCGGCGGCACCGGTGGCGCGACGGCAGGCACCCTGACCTTTATGGTCGGCGGCCCGGTCAGCGTATTCGACCAGGCCCTGCCAATCCTCTCGGCCATGGGCAGGAACATCGTGCACTGCGGCGCAGCAGGTAACGGCCAAGTGGCCAAGATCGCCAACAACATGCTGCTCGGCATCTCCATGGTCGGCGTCGCCGAGGCCATGGCCCTGGGTGTGGCCCTGGGCATGGACGCCAAGGTGCTGGCCGGTGTCATCGGCACCTCCACCGGTCGCTGCTGGAGCTCGGAGATCAACAATCCGTTCCCGGGCGTGCTGGAAAACGCTCCGGCCTCGCGTGGTTACAGTGGCGGCTTTGGTACCGACCTGATGCTCAAGGACCTCGGCCTCGCCACCGAAGCAGCGAAACATGTGCGTCAGCCGGTGGTGCTCGGTGCTGCCGCCCAGCAGCTGTACCAGACCTTCAGCCTGCAAGGTAATGGCGGCCTGGACTTCTCCGCCATCATCAAACTGTTTCGTGGAGAAGCAAAAGCATGAGCGAGCAGCAAGCCCCGGTGCTGGCCAGTGTGCGCAACCGCATCGGCCACCTGACGCTGAATCGACCAAGCGCGTTGAACACCCTGGACCTGCCCATGGTGACACTGTTGTGCCGGTACCTGTGGGTCTGGGAACAGGACCCGGAGATCGTCGCCGTGACCCTTCGTGGCGCCGGGGAAAAAGCCTTCTGTGCCGGTGGCGACATCCGCATGCTGTACGACAGTCACAAGGCCGGCGACAACCTGCACGAGCTGTTTCTCGAGGAAGAGTACGCCCTGGATGAGTACCTGCATGGCTATTCCAAACCGGTGCTCGCGCTGCTGGATGGGTTCGTCTTGGGTGGCGGTATGGGGCTGGCACAGGCGGCCTCACTGCGGGTGATCACCGAGCGCACGCGGATGGGTATGCCGGAAGTCGGCATCGGCTTTTTCCCCGATGTCGGCGGCAGCTATTTCCTACCGCGCCTTCCGGGTGAGCTGGGTATCTATCTGGGGGTCACAGGCTGCCAGGTACGTGCCGCCGATGCCCTCTATGCCAACTTGGCTGACTACTGCCTGCCCAGTGAGCAACTGGCCGAACTGGATGCCGCGCTGGATCAGTTGAACTGGACCGGTGCGCCGGACCAAGACCTGCAAGACCTGCTCGGCGGCATGGCCACCGAGCGTATAGCGGGGTCGGAGCTCAAGGCCTATCGCCAGGTGATCGATGAATATTTCGCCCTGCCCGATGTGCCGGCCATACGCACCGCCCTGCAGCGCGAGCAGCGTCCTGAGTTACGCGACTGGGCCGAACAAACGGTCAAGCTGCTCGACAGCCGTTCGCCTCTGGCGATGGCCGTGACCCTGGAGTTGCTGCGCCGCGGCCGTTACCTGAGCCTGGCCGACTGCTTTGCCCTGGAGTTGCACCTGGACTATCAGTGGTTCGACAAAGGCGACCTGATGGAGGGCGTGCGCGCCTTGATCATCGACAAGGACAAAACTCCGCGCTGGAACCCGCCAACCCTGGCGGAACTGGCACCACCGCGGGTGCAATCCTTTTTCAGCGGCTTCCGCCCGGCCTCCGCCAACCCTCTTCGCACCGCCTGATCGGCAGGAGACACTGCAATGCACGATATCGAATTGACCGAAGAACAACGCATGATCCGCGACATGGCGCGCGACTTTGCCCGCAGCGAAGTCGGCCCGCATGCCCAAGCCTGGGAGAAGGCCGGCTGGATCGATGACGCCGTGGTGGCGCAGATGGGTGAACTGGGCCTGCTGGGCATGGTAGTGCCGGACACCTGGGGTGGCAGCTACACCGACTATGTGGCCTACGCCCTGGCCGTGGAGGAAATCTCGGCTGGCGACGGTGCCCTCGGCGCATTGATGAGCATCCACAATTCAGTGGGCTGCGGCCCCCTGCTGGAATATGGCAGCCCGACTCAGCAAGACGACTGGTTGCCGCTTCTAGCCAGCGGCCAAGCCATAGGCTGCTTCTGCTTGACCGAGCCGCAGGCCGGCACCGAAGCACACAACCTGCGCACCCGCGCCGAACTGCATGATGGGCAGTGGGTGCTCAGCGGTGCCAAGCAGTTCGTCAGTAACGGCGAGCGCGCCAAGCTGGCCATCGTTTTCGCCGTCACCGATCCGGAACGGGGCAAGAAGGGGCTGTCGGCCTTCCTGGTACCGACCGACAACCCTGGTTTCGTGGTCGACCGCCGTGAGCACAAAATGGGGATCAAGGCCTCGGATACCTGCGCGGTGACCCTGAACAACTGCACGATCCCCGAGGCGAACCTGTTGGGCGAACGCGGCAAGGGCCTGGCCATTGCCCTGTCCAACCTGGAAGGTGGTCGCATTGGTATCGCCGCCCAGGCCTTGGGCATCGCCCGCGCCGCTTTCGAGGCCGCGCTGGGGTATGCCCGCGAACGGGTCCAATTCGGCAAGCCGATCATCGAACACCAAAGCGTATCCAACTTGCTCGCCGATATGCACACCCGGCTCAATGCCACCCGACTGCTGGTGCTGCATGCCGCACGCCTGAAAAGCGCCGGGCAACCGTGTCTGTCAGAAGCCTCGCAGGCCAAGCTGTTCGCCTCGGAAATGGCCGAGCGCGTGTGCTCCAGCGCCATGCAGATCCATGGCGGCTATGGCTACCTGGAGGATTACCCGGTGGAGCGTTACTACCGCGATGCACGCATCACCCAGATCTACGAAGGCACCAGCGAGGTCCAACGCCTGTTGATCGCCCGCGAGCTGGCCCACTACGCGCTCTGAGTCCCCCCGTCCGGATGCGCCCGCCGCGTCCGGACGCCCACTTTTCTGCCCCTCCTTGTGGAGTTGCCCATGCCCCGCTTGCGCAATATTCCCATCAACCGCCGACTGTGGTTGATCCTGCTGACGTCCATCCTGATGCTGCTGACTCTCGCCGGCATGATGCTCAAGCAGAACTATGACAACCTGTATGCAGCCAAGGCGCTGAAAACCCGTCACGTGGTCGAGACGGCCAGCGGCATCCTGCGCCACTTCCAAAACCTGGAAGAACACGGGCTCAGTCGGGAACAGGCGCAGCAGCAGGCTATCGCGGTAATACGCGATCTGCGCTATGACCACGGGGAGTACTTCTGGCTCGAAGACCTCGACACGCGCATGATCCTGCATCCCAATGCCAAGCTTGAAGGCAAGCGCATGGCTGGCACCCTCGACCCTGATGGCAAGGCGCTCTTTGACGAGATGGTTGCCGTGGCGAAACGCGACGGCTCAGGCCTGGTGAGTTACCGCTGGCCCAAGCCGGGTTCCGACGCGCCGGTGGAGAAGGTTTCCTACGTCGAACTGTTCAAGCCCTGGGGCTGGATCGTCGGCTCGGGTATCTACATTGACGACGTGCAAGTCGAGTTCCGCCGCCAGCTGGTACACACCTTCGTCATCCTGATAATGATCACCCTGCTACTCAGCGCGCTGATCCTGCTGATTGCCCGCAGCATCGCCTCGCCACTGGCGCAAGCGGTCGATGCCATGCAGAACATCGCCAGCGGCGATGCCGACCTGACCCGCAACCTGGACAGCCAGTGGCGCGACGAGCTGACCGCCCTCAACGGCCACTTCAACGTGTTCACCAACAAGCTACGCACTGTGATCGGCCAATCTATGCAAACCGCCGGCAGCCTGAACCAGGCCTCGCAATCACTCGCTGAGATTGCCAGCGATAGCCAGCGCCACAGCCAGCAACAGTCCCAGCAGATGGAACTGGTGGCCACCGCCATTCACGAGGTTTCTTACGCCGTGCAGGAAGTGGCGAAGAACGCCGAACACGCCGCCAACGAAGTACGCCAGGCCGATGAGCAGGCACGCCAGGGCCAGCACAATATTGACAACAGCCTGAGCCAGATCGACCAGTTGTCCGAGACCATCGGCCAGGCTGTCGAGGTGATCCAGAGCCTGGCCCAGGAAAGCACCCAGATCGGCAGTGTGCTGGAAGTCATTCGCGCCATCGCCGAGCAGACCAACCTGTTGGCGCTGAATGCCGCCATTGAGGCGGCGCGCGCTGGCGAACAGGGCCGCGGCTTCGCCGTGGTAGCAGACGAAGTGCGCCTGCTGGCCCAGCGCACTCAGCAGTCCATCGCACAGATCCAGGGCATGATCGAGCGCCTGCAGGGCAACTCGAAAGCGGCGGTGAAGGTCATCAATACCAGCAGCCAAGCCGCTCAACAAACCGTCGAACAGGCCCGCCTAACCGGTGAAAGCCTGCACCAGATTCTCAGCGCGCTGCGCAATCTCACCGAACTGAACGCCTCGATCGCCAGCGCCACCCTGGAGCAGTCCCATGTGGTCGAGGACATCAACCAGAATGTCACCCGTGCAGCTTCGCTGGCCCACGAAAATGCCCAGGCAGCAGGCCGGTCCAACGAGGCCAGCCAGGAACTGGGCCAACTGGCGGGTCAGCTGAATCGGCTGTTGGGGCAGTTTCGGGTATGAAGGTGATGGCGGTACCTGTCGAACAAGGGCACCACTCGCGCTACCTGGAAACCCGCCACAAGGCGCTCGAGCTGTTCGCCAGGTGTGGCTTCAGCCGGGTAAGCATGCGCGACCTCGCCACTTATCTGGGGATCAATGTCGGCTCCATTTACAACCACATCGATAGCAAGGAAGCCCTGCTGTTCGAGCTGATCGAGGAACTCTACGAACAGTTGCTTCACGGCGCTAGCCTGGTGAATCGCCGCAAATCCGCACCGGCGGTACGACTGCACGGTCTGCTTGAGGCGCACCTCCTGCTACACGAGCGCATGGGGGCGCATTTCCGCCTGGCAGAGTACGACCTCCATTGCCTGAGCAGCGAACAGCATGCCTTGATCCTGAGCCTGCGCCGACGCTACGAGGAGTACCTGGTGGAAACTATAGAACAGCTCACCGGCAAACCGACCAGTGCCACCCGGCGTGCCACCTTGAGCGGCATCGTGTCCCTCCTCAACCAACTGCCAGCCTGGGTTGGGGAGCCCCACGCAAGCAAGGGAGTACGCCGCAAGCTGCTGCATGACATGGTGATGAGTACCCTCCAGGGTGCGTTGCAGGCGACTCATACCTCTGGCTCTGAACTCTCGTCAAAGCCGGGCTAATGGCCGGACGCTGAACATAAATCTCATGCACAAAAAAACGCCACTCATTGAGTGCAATGCTGTTCACTTAAGCGCGGCGTCCACATTTGTGGCGAGGGGATTTAGCGAAACGTCGCACCGCCCCGTTGGGCTGCGAAGCGGCCCCAGCGTCTTTTCAGACAGACTAAGTTGCCTGGATTACGACTGCTTCGCAGCCGATACGGGGATAAATCCCCTCGCCACAGGTTCTAGCTCGACTGAAGAATGTCTTAAGTGAACAGAATTACACTCATTGAGTGGCGTTTTTTGTGAATCCTGGAGCCTTTCTCAAGTTCTGCGCAGGAGCGTATGAGGAGCCACACCAAAGGCCTTGCGAAAAGCATGACTGTAATGGGAGAAATCGGAGAAACCGAAATCCAGTGCAGCTTGAGAAATGCTGCGTACCTGGCCGCGTTCTATTGCCTCGCGACTGGCGATCAGGCGCTCTTTCCAGATCTCCGCGACCGGCGTTTTCTGGTAACGGGCGAACGCGCGAGTGACGGTTCGCGTGGACACATAATGCACTTGAGCGATGCGCTCGATCGACAGGTCTGGATCGGTCAGATTCTGCTGGATGTAGTTCATGATCCGACCATAAAGATCCAGCTCCTCATGGGTTGTCTTCAAATCCTGGAGTTCCAGGCTGATCGCCAGGAGGTCAAGCAAGGTGTTAGAAAATCGGCTGGATAGCCCCTCGTCTTGAAAGCTCGCAGGAATGCTCGCCGCTTGATGCAACATCTCGCGCAATGGAATCACCCCTGGACGGCGATCGTCCAGAACCACGGCGGTGCAACTTGCTACGCCCGGCAACCGCTGGCTGAGCAACTGTCGCGGAATGCGGACCAAGTGGTTTTCGGTACCACCCAGGCTGAATCGGAACGTCTGGGATGCGTCATAAAGAAACAAATTGTCCGCCGCCAGCGTCGCCCTGCGTCCTGCCTGCTCCAATTCACCATAGCCACGCCGGGTGAAACCGAGCCATAGATCTTCATCAGGACCACTGCGCAAATGCTGGGAGGAGCGCTCCCAAAAATGCAGTGGCGAGGACAACGTGCAGATGTCCAGCGGCCCCATGCCGTGCACCTCCAACGCCCCGTTGAAATCGCTCTGCGCCAACGGTTTGCTGTCGGCCACGAGGCAGTGACGGCACACCACTTCTTTCCAGTAATCAAAGCGACGTGGAGCCGCAACGGCAAGGGTTGAATACTGATTGCTTTGACTCATGGCATTCACCTCACGGCGGCGGCTGGACAACAACGGTGACGGTAACGTTGGTTCCCTGTTTAGCAAATAGCAGGCCACTCCCCTTTTGGGCTGCCAACGATTCAGACAGTTGCATATCCGAATCCCGCTGACACCTGACACCTGACACCTGACACTGATTACACCTGCCCGATATCGATGCACACACTCGCCTGCTGACGAAGCGTGCGCACCAATTCAACGCATCGTAATCCTGTTTTCAGGGCCTGTCCTTTCTAGCCAAACGGTTGTCCGTACGAGCCAAGCGTACCGTGCCGTCCCCGCCTAACTTCTACCCCACACCGTGCCCC